>PMWR01000084.1 GCA_003166055.1 Acidobacteriaceae bacterium | reverse complement strand
TTTCCGCTGCATGGCTGGCTGGCTGACACGTTCAGCGAAGCACCGGTCGCTCTCTCGATGGTGGTCGCCGGCAAGCTGGGGCTCTACTCCATGCTTCGCTTTCATGTGGGACTGTTTCCGGTGCAGGCGCGCGCGGCTGCACCGTATCTCATCGCGCTCGCTGTGATCGGAATCCTCTACGGCGCATGTCTGGCGCTTGTGCAGCGCGACTTCTGGCGGCTCATGGCATTTGCCGCTCTCAGCCATCTGAGTCTGATCACTCTGGCCATCTACGGCCTCACCTTTACCGGCTGGACCGGCGCGGTCTACCAGATACTCAATCACGGCGTTGTCGACGCTGCGCTGTTCCTTCTGCTCGGTGCGCTCGAGCTTCGCTACGGAACCAGCCAGATCGAATCCTACGGCGGACTCGCAGCCCGGCTTCCACGCGCAGCCACATTCTTCGTCATCGCCACGCTGGCCATGATCGGCCTGCCCATGCTCAACGGCTTTGTTGGCGAGTTCCTTATCCTTTCCAGCACATTTACTGGCGTGAGCCGCGGATGGACCGTGGCCGCAGCGCTGGGCGTTATTCTAAGCGCAGCCTACATGCTGTCGCTGGTTCAACGAATCTTCTATGGGTCTGAAAGCAACCTCTCTCAATCAAAACCTGCCACCGATCTTCGCTTCGGCGAACTGGCAGTGCTTGCACCCGTCGCCCTGCTGATGCTGGCCATGGGTCTTGCGCCAACTTTCTGGACCACATCGATTCAAACCGGTGTTCATCCACCTCAATTGAAGGAAACCATCGCTTCGCCTCCGTCTGTTCATGCAATCCCGTCCCAAGCGGAGGTGCAACAGTGAATCCCGTGCCCGACGTATACCGCATCCTTCCTGAAGTCGTGCTTACGCTCACGGGCGTAGCTGTGATGCTTCTTGAATCGGTCTTTCCACCCAACTGGCCGCGCCGTCCGCTGGGCTGGGTTGCCGCGCTCGGAACCACCTTTGCCCTGTGGGCCAGCCTTTGGCAACTCTCTCTGCCCGCTGGAACCGGCTTCTTCGGCACCGTCGAGACGAGTCCATTCACCGTCTTCTTTCACGTGCTCATTTGCGGCATCGTTCTCGTTGCCTTGCTTCTGTCGCTCGATACGCTGCCTGAAGACAGCCACCATCAGGGCGAGTTTTACGCCCTCGTGGTTTTTGGCGCCGTCGGCATGTGTCTGCTTACCGGGGCCGTTGAATTGCTGCTGGTTTTCATTGCACTGGAGATCTCATCGATAGCCACCTACATTCTTGCCGGCTATCGCAAAGATACCGGCCGCGGTCCGGAAGCTGCCATCAAGTATTTTCTGCTCGGGTCCTTCGCTACGGGGTTCCTGCTTTACGGAATCGCGCTGATTTTTGGAGCTACAGGGACGACGCAGATTTATGAGATTGCGCGCCTTGCGCCGAATGCCGAGAATCATGGCCTGGTCCTGGCCTCGCTCGCGCTCATGCTGGTGGGGATTCTCTTCAAGGTTTCGGCNNCTTGCCTACTCTTCCATTGCTCACGCGGGGTACTTGCTGGCGGCCTTTGCGGGGCTTGGAAACACCGGCATCGCCGCAGCCAGTTTCTACACCGCCGCTTATGCTGCGATGAACGTCGGCATCTTTGCGGTGATTACTCTTGTGAGTGGATACGACGACAAGTTGCCGATGATCGACGACTTCCGCGGCCTGCTTTACCGTTCTCCGCTGCTGGGCGGTCTGCTGCTGTTCTTTCTCGTCTCCCTGGTCGGCATTCCATTTACCGGCGGATTCTTTGGCAAGTTCTACTCTTTCTCAGCAGCAGTCGATGGCGGAGCCGTCGCTCTGGCGATCATCGGCCTGCTGAACTCCGGACTGGCGGCCGCCTACTACCTTCGCCTTGCGCTTGCGGCAGCCGATCACAGGCCCTCCGCAACAGATAGCTCGACCGTGCCAACGCCGCAGGTAGGGGTTGCCGTGGGAGCTGCCCTTTTGCTCGCCGTTGCGGCGACACTGGTTCTCGGCATCGTGCCCGGCGAGGTTCTGCGGGCAGCGCAATCGGGAGCGCACACACTTCAAGCTCCACCTCAAGATATTGTTCCATCCGGCGATGCTGTTGCGCCTTAAGCAAGATGGATGCGAGGCGAGCCTTGAGGACTAACCACACTAACGGCGCGAACGAGGCGGGTCCCATTAAAGCAGGGCTCCTTCCGGTACAATCTGATCGATGAAGCTAGGCGAATTGGCAAGTCGGCTGGGCGCTGAACTACGCGGCGACGCAGAGTTGGAAGTGACAGGCGTCAAAGGGATTGAAGATGCCGGACCAACGGAGATCACGTTCGTAGCAAATCCTCGTTATACGGCGCTGGCGCGGGCCACACATGCCGCAGCCGTCCTGGTAGAGCCCGATTTTCAGGAGATTTCAGCCGCTACTCTGCGCATCAAGAACCCTTATCTGGCGTTCTCNNGGCAGCCACTTCTTCGCTCATGCTCATTCGGTCGTTCGCGAAGATTGCGTCCTTGGAGATCATGTGACGCTCGAGAACGGCGCGATCATCGGAGCGGACGGCTTCGGATTTGCAAAGAACGAGCTAGGCCAATGGGAGAAGATCCTTCAATCCGGACCAGTGCGTATGGGCAGCCGCGTCGATGTGCAGGCCAACGCGTGTATTGACCGCGCAACCGTTGGCGCAACTGAGATTGGCGACGGCACAAAGGTCGATAACCTCGTGCAGGTAGGTCACGGTTCGCGTGTCGGCGAGAATACTCTGCTCTGCGGGCAGGTTGGTGTGGCAGGTTCTTCTGTGATTGGCAGCAACGTGATACTGGCCGGCCAATCGGCGGTCGCCGGGCACTGCACCATCGGGGATGGGGCTGTCCTGACCGCGCAATCGGCCGTCTCCCACGATGTGCCGCCGGGCAAAATGATCTCCGGGTCGCCGGGGTTCGACAACCGCGTCTGGCTTCGCGCCGTGACGATCTTTCAGCGGTTGCCCGAGCTGCTCAAGCGGCTTGACCGGCTGGAGAAACAAGTGAACGTTTCCTCATCCGCCGACACTGCGCCAGGCGCGGACCGAGGCTCAAAGTGACGTGTAGTGGAAGAAATTGGTTTCGTACAGTGGCAACGATCATGCTGCCAGTGCTGATCGCGGCTTCAGGCTGCCACTCCTATCACGTAGAGACCACCGTCGAGAATCGCACCGGCGCGGCACTTCAGCTTCTTGAGGTCGATTATCCGAGTGCGAGCTTTGGAGCCGACAGCCTGGCGGCAGGCGCGGACTTTCATTACCGTATTCAGCTTCAGGGGTCGGGCACTTTGAAAGTGCAATACACCGCATCAGGCGGTAAGCAAGTGAAGATCAACGGTCCAATGCTCTATGAGCGCCAGCAGGGCGCGCTGAGTATTGTCCTGCTGCCCGAGGGCAAGGCCGAGTTTGGACCGCATTTAACTCCGGGCTCCTGAGTTCGACATGGGGCATCTCCTACCGCGCCACCGTCATCTCCGCGGTGCGCACAGTACCGATGAAGATATGGCACATAGGTTGTAGGCCGCTGGAACGGCGACTCCCTCATCGATCGAACAGAAACGGCTAACGGCAAAACCCGCCGGTAGAGAGGTTGCGCCAGCTGCGTGGCCTTATTTCTCGACAGGAACCGCGGGCGTTGCCGGAACCTGGGACAGTACCCATGAGAATCTAGCACGAAGGTTGTAGGCCGCAGGGACGGCGGGCTCGTCGTCGAGCAAACCCAAGAGGCTAATGGCAAGAAACAATGGCCTTGAGGTTGCCGCAACATCCGTTGTATCAGCATTTGCCGAGACTGGCGTGCTCACGATACAGAAGTGGAATGTACATTCCCGTGGGAGTCCTCATACTTAATCAGTCGATCCTGAAAAACCAATAAAACATGCATAAAACCTGATGAAACTCGTTGTTTTTCGGTCTAGAATTTCCTTGAAGGTGAACCAAATAGCCTGAAAACCGGGGAAATCAATGCGTCCACATCAGGAGCCGAAGCACCCGCAGCGAGAGATGTTCCAGATTGATCTGGAGCAGTTGATCGACATGCACCACCCACTTGTACTTCTTGGGCAGTGCATCGACTGGAGTTCCTTCGAGGCAACTCTGGGAGCGAGCTATCATCCCAGCCAGGGTGCTCCTGGGATCTCGACGCGTCTGATGGTGGCGCTTCATTACTTGAAGTATCAGCATGACCTGAGCGACGAAGACGTGGTTGCAGTGTGGGTAGAGAATCCCTACTGGCAACAGTTCAGCGGTGAGCGGTACTTCCAGCATCGTCTTCCGATCGATCCGTCGAGCATGACGCGCTGGCGCAGTCGGCTGGGCGAGGCCGGCGCCGAACAGATGCTGCGCGCCACGATCGAGGCGGCCATGCGCACAGGCGTGGTCCGCCCCACGGAGTTGAAGCGGATCAACGTGGATACGACCGTGCAGACCAAGGCGATTCGTTTTCCGACCGATGCGCGTCTTTACAACCGCATGCGCGAACGGCTGGTGAAGGCAGCCCGCGCCGAGGGCCTGACGATCAAGCAGAGTTATCGGCATGTAGGGCGGCGCTTGCTGATGCAGTCGAGCCGCTACGCCCATGCGCGACAGATGCAACGCGCTCGGGCTTGCACACGCAAGCTGCGCACGCAACTGGGACGGGTGGTGCGCGAGATCCAGCGGCAGAAACAAACGCCTTCGAATGAGTTAGCGAAGTTACTTGAGACGGCGCGCCGCATCCACGCTCAGCAAAGGCATGACAAGAACAAGATCTACAGCGTGCATGAGCCTGCGGTCGAATGCATCGCCAAGGGCAAGGCGGGCAAGCCGTACGAGTTTGGCAACAAGGTCAGCGTAGCGGTGAGCAGTCGTGGCGGATGGTTCGTCGGAGCAAGGAGCTTTGCGGGAAGTCCCTATGACGGCCACACTCTGGCGGCACAGATGAAGCAGGTGGAAAGGATGATCGGTGACTCGGTCGGCGAGGTACACGTCGACATGGGTTATCGCGGCCATGATTATGAAGGCGCTGCGAAAGTGCACATCGATAAGCGGCAACGAGGCCGAACACCACGCGCACTCTGGCGATGGATGAAACGCCGAGCCGCGGTCGAACCCAGCATCGGACATCTGAAGAACGAACACCGCTTAGAGCGCAATCGGCTGAAGGGTGTTGCCGGAGATGCGATCAATGCTGTCCTGGCGGCTGCCGCAATGAACTTCCAGAAGCTCCTCGGAGCTTTTTGGCGCGTTTTTCTGAGCCGCCTGCTGCGCCTCTGCAGCTGCATCTTCAGCCAACAAGGCCCCCAAGCTCGCCACCTGCAATTCCAGGTTGGATAAAAACGACTTTTTCAGGATCGACTAGTTATGGGGGAGGAATTGAAGCCGTTGGGTGCTAGAACTGAAGCTTTGCGCCGAACTGAATCTGGCGCGAGGTGGTGGAAGTGGCCGTCACCACGCCGGCAGTGGGCGATATGGCGGAGGGCGTCAGGGTTTGCACGCCGGCCGAGGATGTGATCGTCGGAGCCGACGAGTACACAACCTCATTGGGCGTAAGCAGGTTTGTGTGGTTGAGCACATTGAAGAACTCGGCACGAAATTGCAGTGCAAGCCGCTCCGTGATGTGCGCGTTCTTTGTCGCCGAGAAATCCAACTCAGTTAGCCCCGGGCCCACCAGAGAATCCCGTTTCGCGTTGCCATAGGTGCCGTAGATGGTGTTGCCGCCAGTCCCGTTGGGAATGCTCACAGTTGGCTGGATGAAGGCATTCGGGTTGAAGTATTCACCCACCTCGTGCGGATAGAGTGCGCCGTTGAAGGCAGGATTCCAACTGGGCCGTATGGGGTTGCGCGAGTCACCGTTGCCGGGCGCGTTATAGCCAAGCTGCGGCGAGAACGGAAAGCCGCCTTGTACCGCAAAAATGCTGCTGACCGTCCAGTCTGCAGCCAGAAGCTGGACCGTCGTGGGAGAATGACGCAGAAATCGCCGGTTGGTGCCGAAGGGCAGGTCGTAGCTACCATTGAGCGAGGCTGCCTGGCGAACGTCAGTGGCCGCCGGGCCCCAATCCAATTTTGGCTGCAGCGGGAAGGCGACAAACGCCGGAGTGTTGCCGCTGACGCTGGTATTCCACGCTGAGCCGTTGTCGAGGTTCTTTGACCACGTGTAGTTGCCGCGCAGTTGCACGCCGTTGGCGTAGCTGCGGCGCACGTCGGTTTCCAGCGCGTTATACAAGCCCGTTCCTCCTGAGACCCACGAAGTGGTGTTGGCAAGGTTCGGATTTGCGAGAGCGGTGGAGGGGTAATAAGCCTGGCCCGCGGCGGTATAGGCGGGAATGGGCTCGTTCATGTCTTCCGATTGAATCTGGTGGTAGCCGTGCCATCCAACGTAGCCAACCGTTAGCGAGGTCTGCGGGGCAATCTGCTGCTCGACGCGCAAGCTCCAGGAAATCACTGCGGGCGTCGCGATATCGGGTTGCACGTTGCTTGGCGACACCTTGGCAGTGGAGGGTGGCGGCACGCCTGCCGTGAAGTGCAGGCTTGAGACCGCGACGGTCTTGAGGGATTCAGCAGTGTTGTAGGGCGCGGTCTGGTCCAGCCGATAGTCGAGCGTGTCCAGCAGACCGTGATAGAGGCCTACGCCTCCGCGGACCGCCGTCTTGCCGTTCCCCCACACGTCCCATGCAAAGCCGAGGCGCGGTGCAGGCAGAAACTTGGCTCGGTTGTCGCTGAGCGCGGAGTTGCCGACAACGGGCTGCGTTTGCAGCACGCCCTTCGAGAGGACGTAATTCGATGCGCGCCCCTGCGCCTCGTTCCAGCCGTTGGTGGACTCAGCGCGGAAGCCCGCGCGCAGTTCCAGGCGCGGCGTGAGCTTGATGGTGTCTTCAACAAACTCCGCAACCTCAAGAGAACGCCAACCTA
>PMWR01000616.1 GCA_003166055.1 Acidobacteriaceae bacterium | reverse complement strand
AGCCAGTCGCGGCTCGGCTTGTGGTCTTTCTGCGTGACGATCTCGACAATGTCGCCTGTACGCAGTTTGGACCGCAGCGGCACCATGCGCCCATTGACCTTCGCGCCCACGCAGGTGTGGCCAACCTCAGTGTGAATGGTGTAGGCAAAATCCACCGGCGTCGCATCCGCGGGAACCACCACAACCTTCCCCTTGGGCGTGAAGGTATAGACCTCGTCGGGATAGAGGTCCATCTTCAGGCTGGAGAGGAATTCGTTCGGGTCGGTCATCTCCTTCTGCCACTCGACCAGTTGCCGGATCCAGTTCAGCCGCTCCTCATCGCGCGCCGTCACCACTGAGCCAACGGTCTTGTACTTCCAGTGCGCCGCAATGCCTTCCTCGGCGATGCGATGCATCTCTTCGGTCCTGATTTGCACCTCGAACTGGTGACCGCCGTCGCCCATCACCGTAGTGTGCAGCGACTGGTAGCGNNCGCCCCGGCACCGGCCGCCACAGCGTGTGAATCAGCCCGAACACCGCGTAGCAGGCTGCCACGTCCTGCGTAATCACGCGCACCGCCAGCAGGTCGTACACCTGGTCAAAGGAAACCTTCGACCGCTCGATCTTCTGGTAAATCGAATAGAGCCGCTTGATGCGCCATTCCACGCGGGCATCGATATTGTTTTCGCGCAACTGCTCCACCAGCGTGTCTTCCACACTGCGCAAAAACTGCTCGCCCTCCACGCGCCGCGCCTCAACCTGCTCCGCCAACTGCTCGTAGCTCACCGGGTCGGTGTAGCGGAAGGCCAGATCCTCAAGCTCGCCGCGCACCTTGCCCATGCCCAGCCGGTGCGCCAGCGGAGCGTAAATCTCCTGCGTCTCGCGCGCGATGGCTTCCTGGCGATCGGGCTTCAGGTGCTCCAGCGTGCGCATGTTGTGCAGCCGGTCGGCCAGCTTGATCAGCACCACTCGCACGTCCGACACCATGGCCAGCAGCATCTTGCGCACATTCTCCGCCTGCCGGTCTTCGCGATTGGCAAACTGGATTTTGTCGATTTTGGTTACGCCCTCGACAATGTGTGCCACCTGGTCGCCAAACTCGGCATCGATCTCCTCGCTGGTGGCCGGCGTATCCTCAACGGCGTCGTGCAGCAGGCCGGCTGCGATGGCCGTCGAGTCGAGCTTCATCTCCGCCAGCACCTCGGCCACTTCAAGCGGATGGATAACGTAGGGCTCGCCGGAGGCCCGCACCTGCCCCGCGTGATGCTTCACGCAGAAATCCCATGCCTTGCGAATCAGCGAGACGTCTTCACTGGGCCGGTTGGCCTGCACCCGCCGAAGCAGTCCCTCAAAGCGCTCATTGATCTGGATTTGCCGGGCGGCGGGATCCGGCTCCCGCGCGGAAACCTGCGTGTCCCCCGGTGGAGTCGGGGGCGCGCTTTCAACATCTGCCGGAATGGCCTGCCGGACAGTCGCCATGCTTCATTATAGGCCGGATGCGTTTGACGAGCATCAAAGCGCGGCCGGCCTTTCAAATCCGAGCGTGGCGGCCGCCCCAATGTATCTGGACGAGGCGCATAATCGGATCGAGTGTTTCATGTTTTATAGGTTGGTTGAATGACCTAACTTCCATGGGACGATCATCCTTTTTCACCCATAACCGCGTCGTGAACAGGAAAGAAACTCCTTCGGCAATTCAGGAGATACAATCGATGACCCTTAACTTATAAACAATCCTTCAAGACAAGACCTTTTACCAATCAAATGATAACTTTTCATTCTACGAATTTTACCCGCTTCTGTGCCGATTCAGTTCAGCGGTGTATACCTCAAAATGCTAGGCTTTCCCTTATTGGTTCGTCGGTGCTGAAAGGCCCTATCCATTGTGCTGGCCGTCACATCCTGAGTACTGGAGAGAGAGCGTAGAGTCCCCTTCGGACTCAAGCGTTTCTCCAAAGTACGTGGACCGAAGTCACCCTGCTGTTAGGCGCATGGAATGGCATGTAAATTGGAGAACCGCTCAGGACATCCAGAACCGAGGAACTCGAGATGAAACGCCTCTTATTGCTTACCATGACCGCTGCCCTTGCAGTCGGCATGTGTTATGCCAACCAACCCAATGCAAAAGTAATCCTTCCAGTGAATAGAACCAATGCCACCAGCGGCAAGCAGATGTATGCCAGCTATTGCGCGGCTTGTCACGGCGCGGACGGCCGCGGCAATGGCACCTATGCACCCGTGCTGAAGACCCAGCCGACCGACTTGACCGTGCTGAGCAAGAACAACCACGGCAAATACCCCGACTCCCATGTCGCAGCGGTGCTCCAGAGCGGCGTCGATGTTCCGTCGCATGGCACTGCCGATATGCCCGTGTGGGGACCCATCCTTGGTAAGATGAGCCAGGGCAATCAGCAGGACAGGCTGCTCAGAATCAGCAATTTGAGCCGCTATATTGAGACCTTGCAGGTGAAGTAGGGGCCGGCGGCCCATTCGCTCCCGGCTAAGGGAGAAAAATGAAGCCGCACAAACCCCAACCTGTCGCGATCAAAAAGGCGCCAAAAGCCTCCGGGCCGGCGGCGCCTTTTGAACGGAATCACGAGACCCCTCCTCCGGCCCAACACCGGGATGCCCGCGACTCCAAACCATCCGTGTTTTCCAAAAACAAGGTTGGCGCGCCGAAACACACCGGACCAAAACCATCTAGGCCAAGGCCTTCCGTCCCAGGACCATCCAGGCAACGTCAAACTGCGACTCAACCACCCGCATCGGCGCGCTCTGGAACTGGCGCACTGATCACCCGCCGCGCAGCGGACCGATTGCGCAATGGGTATCTCTGGGTCTACGCTTCCGACATCGAGTCGGTGACATTGCCCGAATCCGACAGCCCGCCGGCGCTGTTGCCCGTGGCCGACAGCCGCGGCCTGCTGCTCGGCACCGCACTCTACAGTCCCGCCTCGCAAATCGCCCTGCGCATGGTCACGCGTGAAGCCATCGACGAGCCGGCCTGGCTCAAACTACTTGAATTCCGCCTGCGCGAATCGATTGACCGCCGCCTGCTCAAAGCCAAAGATGAAGAAACCGACTCCTGCCGTCTCTGCTTCAGCGAAGCCGACCAGCTTCCCGGCCTGATCATCGACAAGTACGGGCCACTGATCATAGTCCAGAGGCTTGCCAGAGCACTGTATGCGTCCGGTGTGAGCGAAACCTGCGTGCGCGTTCTGCGCGATTTGCTGGAGCCGGCTACAATTCTCGAACGCCCCGACCAGCGCATCCGCGAACTCGAAGACCTACCCGCTGTGGACCCAGCGCCGCTCTGGGCAAAAGACCCCGCCGAACCCCTCACCAGCACGCAGTTTCGCATCAACGGCCTCAGCTTCCACTACGACGCCAATTCCGGCCAGAAGACCGGAGCCTTCCTCGACCAGCGCGCCAACTACTCCGCTGCACAGGAGTGGGCTTGGTTTCTCACTCCAGGCGGCCGTGCCCTCGATGTCTGCACCTATCAGGGCGGATTCGCTCTCCATTTGGCTCGAGTCTGCAAGCGCGTCACCGGCATCGACGCCTCCCGCGCCTCCCTCGAAATCGCCGAGCGCAACCTCGAAGCCAATCGCAATCAACTCGGCGCCGAAGTCGATTGGGTCGAAGCCGACGCTTTTCAGATCCTGCGCGACTGGTCCGACTCCGGCGAGAAATTCAACGCCATCGTTCTTGACCCTCCCGCCTTCGCCAAGTCCCAACGCGCCGTCGAAGGCGCACTGCGCGGCTATAAGGAGCTGAATCTGCGCGCTCTCAAGATGCTCGCCCCGAACGGCCTGCTGGTCACCTGCTCCTGCTCGCACCATGTCGGCTGGGCCGATCTCGAAGGCGCCGTCGCCTCTGCCGCGGCCGACGCAGGCCGCCGCGTTCGACTGCTACAGCGCCGCGGCGCCGCGCTCGATCACCCCGTAGTGTTCAACCTGCCCGAAACCGAATACCTGAAATGCCTCATTCTGCAGGTCGAGTAGTCTCGCCAGAGCGGTCAAACCCGGGCAATGCGCTCAACCCCGTGCCAGGACGCAAAAGGCCGCAAAAACCAACGCGGCCACGAGAGCTGGAACCAGGACCGCTCGACCCGCGCCGGCCTGATTTCGCTCTCCTTCGATCTGTCCGTTCGCAGCTCCGCCAGCGCTTGCTTGACCTGCGCGCGCAGCGTCTCCGCCTCAAAAGTGCAGGAGCGCAGATACCCTGAGACAGTCAGACCGGCATCGTTGGCGCGCATGCGCAGTTGCGCGCATTCGGCATCGCTCAGCCGTACGGTAATGCTGGCGCGTTTCAGATTCACGTCAAGCGCCTGGGGTGCAACCTGCGGGGCTACAGCTTCCGCGCCCGTTTTGGGTCCGGTTGCCGCCTTCAACCTTTCCGTTTGTCCCGCCGCATCACCTCCCGCCGGAGACGCCTCCCGGATACGGATCGATCCTGGATCGACGGCCCTCTTCAGCATCTGTCCATCGGCATCCGAGCGGGGGTAGCGCGCATGCGTGCGCAAGGCATTCTCGTAGCTGAGCGTTGCAACATCCTCTTCAAGGGCGTCGTCGTTCCAAGCAGCAGCGCTTTTGTGTGCAGGCGCGGACAATGCCGCCAGAATCCCTGCAAAACTGGCGGAATCAGGTTGAGCCGGATTCTGAGCTGCTTGCTTCATGACCTGGAGCATACCGCAGCCGCTGTCCGAAAACGTGAGGGGATTCCGACACGAACCCTTCGCCGAATTCCGAAAAAGGAACCATACAACGCAGTTCCCAAAATGAAACCGACTATGAATTAAACGCAGCGCGAGCAGAAGCCAAGGCCGTCACTCGTTGATCGCCTCCTGCGCCTCCGGATCGGGTAATATTCTCCCGGGAAGCCGCAGCAGTCCGGTTACCGCCTCGGCGCTCAAGGGACGAGCAAACAGGAAGCCCTGCCCTAAACGGCACCCCATTTGCCGCAGCAGGCGATATTGCTCGCAGGTCTCGATGCCCTCGGCGACCACATCCATGCCCATCACCCGGGCAAGTTCGACGATCATGCGCACAATCTGGAGCGGTTGGTCGCCCTCGCTCATGCGGCCCACAAACGACCGGTCGATCTTGAGCACATCGAATGGGAATGAATGCAGGTGATCGAGAGAGCTGTAGCCGGTCCCGAAATCGTCCACCAACAGCGAGACGCCCAGTTTGCGCAGTTTGCCCAGCACCCGCGTGGCCGTGGGCAGGTTGGGAATCAGGCTGGACTCAGTCATCTCCAGGCCGAGTTGCCGGCTGGAGATGCCGGACTGCAGCAGCAGCGCCTCCACATGATCGGCCAGGCCCTCACGCGAAAACTGCCGCGCCGAGAGGTTGACGCCCACCCGCAAAGAAGCATTGCTCGAATCTTCGCTGCACCACTTCTGAATCTGGATGCAGGTCTCGGCGAGTCCCCAATCGCCGATGGGCAGAATCAACCCACACTTCTCAGCCAGCGGAATGAAGTCCATCGGGGGCACCAGCCCGCGTTCAGGGTGATTCCACCGGATCAGCGCCTCAAGCCCCACAATCTTGCGCGTGGCCAGTTCGACCTCTGGCTGGTAGTAGAGAACAAACTGCTTCTGTTCGAGGGCGTCGCGAAGTTCCTTCCTGCACGGCCAACCAGCCTGCACGCCAGCGTATCGGGTTGGGCGCATCGAGTTGCGGGCGAAGGCCCGGCGCATTCTGCGCAGTTCCAGTTGGCTTGAAACCATGTCAGCCAGGCTTTCCAGCATGCGCAGCTCATCCGGCTCCAGGCCGGAACGCGGCGACCTGCTGAAAAGGGTCAGCACTCCCAGAATCTGCCCATCGAAGGAGCGCACCGGAGCGCCGGCAAAGAAGTTGGCGTCGAGCAACATGAAGAGGAGCCGGCTCTCTTTGAATTGAGGGTGCAGGGAGAGGTCTGGAACCACCACTGGCCCGTCTTCGGCGAGCACCATGTCGAAGATGGAGTCTCTGCGCGGCAACTCGAGGATATGATCCCCCCAGTGCGACTTGATCCACACGCGGCTCTCGTCGGCAAAGCCGATGCCGGCCGCATCCACCCGGAAATACTCCGCGGCCAGCCTGGTAATGGCGTCGAAGCTGGGCTCTGGAGCGGTATCCAGAATCCCTGTCGAAAGCAGTGCGGCCAACCGTGCAGCCTCCTGCTGTCGATCGAGTCTCTCGGCTCCCAACTGTGCTTCTGGCATTTTCACTCCGGCACGCCAATTCAGCGACGAACACCTGTCTCCGCACCCCAGCTGGCAGCCCTCGCCCGGCCTACTAACCACCCGAACGCCAATACCAGCTTCATGCTCGCCGCCGCGGCCCGTGAATGCGTTCTCAAAGCCCTGTGGGTCGCCGCAGTCCCGCATCCTTCTTATCGGAAGGGATTACCAAGGGCATGAGGTTACGCCAGCACATTGTCCTTGAGTACCGGCCCGGCTTTCGCCCACAGGCAGCTTTAGGCCCTCCGAAGGCAGCCTATTCCTCGGATTGAGACCAAAGCCAGAGTTGGCATGGCTCTTTGTTTTGTGCAGGGTCGGCGCTTTTTGCCGGTCGCGTCAATTGGAGTGATGTGGCTTCGGAGCAATGTCACTCCGGTTTTGCTTTAGGCTGTCCTGTTTCCGTCCAGAGAAAGGTAAGCTGATCTGCATCGTCCTGGATCGCCTGATCCAGACTCACCCCGGCTGAGTGGCCGCCGGATAAGCTGTAGTGCAGCAGGACTGGCCGCCCGCTGGTCGAGGCAGCCTGCACCAGCGCCGTCATCTTGCGCGCATGCAGCGGCGCCACGCGCGTGTCACTATCGCCGGTAAAGAACATCACCGCCGGATACGCCGTGCCCGGCTTCACATTTTGATAAGGCGAGTACTTCAGCAGATACGGAAACTGCTTCTCATTGTCCGACGACCCGTACTCTGTCACCCAGTATGAGCCCACCAGAAACTTCTGGTAGCGCAGCATGTCCAGCAGCGGGTATCCGCACCAGATAGCCGAGAAGAGTTCCGGCCTCTGCGTAAGCGACGCGCCCATCAACAGTCCGCCGTTCGAACGCCCGGTAATGGCGAAGTGCTCAGGCGAAGTGTACTTGTCGGCGATCAGGTATTCGGCCGCCGCAAACCAGTCGTCGAAGACATTCTGCTTTTTCTCGAACATCGCCTGCTCATGCCAGTCTTCGCCGTACTCGCCGCCTCCACGCAGGTTGGGCAGCGCAAACCAGCCGCCCTGTTGCAGCCACCAGGCGATGCGTGCGTTCCACTCAGGAGTCTCGCTCAGGTCGAAGCCGCCATATCCGGTCATCAGCAGCCGCTCACTCCCGTCCCGCTTGAGGCCCTTCTTCCCGGCAATGAACATAGGAACCCGGGTGCCATCCTTTGACTTGAAGAAGACCTGCCTCAGCTCGAACTGGCTGGAGTCGAATGGGACCTTGGGCTGGAAGAAGACCTCGCGTTTGCCGGTCACGGTATCCAGCCGGTAGATTGTCCATGGCTCGATGAACGATGAAAAGGCGAAATAGCCGAAGCGATCCGTCGTCCGGCCATAAACGCTCGAACCTGAGCCGATTCCCTCGTAATCGATCTTGCCGGCGGCCTTTCCGTCCAGCGTGAACACCGTCGTTTCCGTCTTCACATCCTTCAGCCGGTTCACATAGATCTTGCCGCCCACAATCGACCAGGCGTCGATCACATCCTGCCCTTCGGGCACAATCGTCTGCCACACGTCGGGCATGATTCCCGGATCGGCCTTCAATATCCTCCCCTTGGGCGATTTGTAGTCCGTCTTCACGTACCACGCGCCCTTTGCGTAGGTTGCGTCGAACCGCGAATCCAGACCCCACACCAGCAGGTCAAACGGCGAACCCGGCTTGGTCAGATCGCGGTAGACAATATCCACGCGCTTCGCCGGTACACCACGATTGATCTCGACCACCAGGTAGTGGCCATCGTCGGTAACCACCGCCGAAAAAAGATCGTTGCCGGTCAGCAACTCGCCGCGAAACTCGCGCCCGAAAAGCAACGTGTCACTGGAATCGCGCGTTCCCAGAACGTGCTGATAGAGCAGCGTCCCCTTGCTGTCGTTGCGCGAGTAGTAGAGGCTCTTTCCATCCGGCGTAAAGTTCACGCTCGAGTAGCGCGCCGCCGGCAGCTCGTCCTCCAGCGTCTTGCCGGTCTTCATGGTGAAGACATGGATGCTGGTCTCGTCCGCTCCGCCCTGTTTTACCGCATAGGCCAGGAGTGTCCCATCGCGGGAAACGTCGTACAGGACGACCGAGGTATTCGGATCGCGGCTGATGGCTGCCGGATCGATCACGCGTTGATCCTTGCCCGTCCAGCCGTGGCGCACATAGATCGAGAACTGCTGCTCGCCGGCCAGCCTCCTGCTGAAGAAATAGCTGCCGCCCCGCTCAGTTGGGGCCCCGGTCTCCGAGACATTCTCAAGAGCATCCAGATCGTCCACTACGTCTGGCCGTATGCGCGCCTGCTTCAGGTAGCGCGCCGTGTACGCATTCTCCGCGTCGATAAACGCGCGCGTCTCCGCGCTCTTCCCCTCTTCCAGCCAGCGATAGTTGTCGATAACTTTGGTCCCGAAATAGTCGTCGGTGACCGGTATTTTCTCAACGGCCGGCGGCGGTGGCAGCGTAATGCCATCCCGCCCGTGAATGGCCTGGGCCAACGCGCCCATGCCGCCAATTGCCAGAATCAATCCTCCAAACGTTCGCCGCACGCTCTGCCTCATGGGGACAGAATACCCGGCGCAGTGACGCCTGTGGTGCTTTTTCCGCGTGAAATGTTCCTCTTCGCAAAGCCGGCAGCGAGCAGCAACCCACATGGCCGCTAGAATCGACTGAGTGGCAGGAACGGAACCAACTCAGCCTTCCCTGGACCTGAAAGCAGGGCGGGAACCGAAACCGGCACGCGCATCCTCGCGATGGGCGCGCGCGATTGGCCTGCTGCGCCCATCCCATGCGCACACGGCTTTTTCAGCCACCATCCTGCTGATGGCCTCCACGTTTCTCTCCCGCATCATCGGCCTGGTGCGCGTCAAATACATCGTCTGGCTCTTCGGCAGCGGCATGGCGGCCGANNTTTGTCACCATCCTCACCCGCTACCGCGAAACCGGGCGCGAGGTGGAGGGGCAGCGGTCGCTCTCCGTGATTGTGACCACCATGTGCCTGGTGCTCGGCGCAGCCATCGGGCTGGCCGAAATCTTTGCGCCCTGGTATATCCACTGGTGGTTTAGCGGATTTGACACGGAGAAAGCCGCGCTCTGCGTGCATCTGACCCGCATCCTGCTGCCGGCCCAATTGTGCTTCTTTGCCGGCGGAGTCTTTGGGGCGGTATTGCTGGTCCGGAAGCAGTTCAGCGTGCAGGCCGTCGCACCGCTGATCTACGGCCTCGGCACCATCGTTGGCGGCGTCCTGCTGGTGCACAAAATCGGCGTCTCGTCGCTGGCCATCGGCACCGTGGCAGGCGCGTTCTTCGGCCCGTTTCTGTTGAATTACGTCTTCGCGCGCCGCGCCGGCACTCGCTTCCGGCCCATTCTCGACTGGCGCGACGCAGGCCTCTGCGAGTGGGTGCGGCTGTCTCTGCCTTTGATGGTCGGCGTCTCCCTGGTCACCGCCGACAGTTGGATCATTGCCCATTTTGCCTCGGCCACCAGCGGCGCTGTCTCGCTGATGAGCTACGCCAAGCAACTCTTCACCGCTCCCATGGCGGTGCTGGCGCAAGCCGCCGGCGCGGCCTCCATGCCGTTCTTCGCCAGCCTTTGGTCGCAGCAGCGCCGTTTCGACTTTGCTACGCAGGTGGCCAACTCGGTCTCCCGCGTTGCGGCGCTGGGCCTGCTGTCAGCCTCGGGCATGGTGGCCCTGGCCGCGCCGCTCGTCGAGCTCCTCTTTCTAGGCGGACGCTTCTCCTCGGCCGACTCGCGCGAGTGCGCAGCCTACTTCGCCGTCTTCTCCGTCTCCATGTTTCTCTGGTCGGCACAGGCCATCTATGCGCGCGCGTTTTACGCCGCCGGCAACACCTTCATCCCCATGGCCGCCGGGACCGTGGTCACGCTGGTCTCCTGGCCCCTCTACGCATCGCTGTATCACTGGCACGGAGCCATGGGGCTGGCCATCGCCTCCGATTTCGGCATTGCGCTCCAAACCGGAACCATAGCCGTCCTGCTCCACCAGCGCCGCATGGTTTCGCTCGCCAGCCTGGACTACGCCGAACTCGGCCGCTGCCTGCTGGCAGCCCTGGTCAGCGGCTCGGGAGTCTGGCTGGCGCTCTGGGGGCTGGGCGGCCTCGCGCATCGCCTGTTCGGTGGTTACGCGAGCGCGCATCTGGCTGCCCAGATTCGCTGGACCGACCTGGTCTTTCTGGCGCTGGGAACGCTCCTTTGGCTCGCGCTCGCAAAAATCATCCTCGAGAAAACCGGCTCCGCCCTGCCTCGCGTCATGATGAAACGGCTTGGTCTACGCTAAGACCCGGACAAGCTCCCTCGCATTCGCCATTGGCTTCCATCCTCATCGAGTCCTCCTCGAGGGGAAGGATCGAGTCACTCCATTTGCTCATCTATTACATGAAGAATTGCCTATAATTGACTAAATACAAAGAGTTTCAACAACTCAATGATGAAGTCGAGAGAAACAGATATCTCGCAACAAACAGTGGATCGAGCCAACCCCAAAGACAGAAGAGCCCCTGCCTGCGCAAGGGCTCTTGTGCTCAAATTGCTTGCTGCCAAAAACCTTACGACTGGGTCGGCTTGGGCGCCTCAACCGGCGCACCCGGCTTTCCTTCCGGCTTGCGGATGTCGATGCCGCCTTTGAAGAACGCGCCGTCTTCAATGCTGATGCGGGCTGCCGACACGTCGCCGCTCAACGAGCCCTCGGCGCGGATGTCTACGCGGTCCGTCGCAGACATGTTGCCGCGCACCTTGCCCAGCACCACGATCTCGCGGGCGGTGATGCTGGCGGCCACCTGACCGTTGCGGCCAATGGTGACGCGGTTGCCGGGAAGCGTGACGCTGCCCTCGACTTTGCCGTCGATGAACAGCGACTCGGAGCCGCTGATCTCGCCCTTGATAAACAGGCCTTTGCCGATCGTTGCCTGGTCTCCGGCTGAAATGGGAGCGGACCTGACAGGTTCTGGCGCCGGCGCGGGCGGCGCGGGGCGGATTGGTTCGGGGGTGGGACTGGGATTAATCGATCCGGATTGGGTTGGTTTCCACATAGCGCTCAAGGTGTTTCCTTTTCTGTCCAAATAAGGACGGGGGGATGCCAAGGCAGGGCCATTGCCAGGGACCCGAAAACTGGAAGATGCGGACCGCCGGCAATCGCCCTCCGGCGGCTTCCGGCGGCCATCCATCGGGCTCTCGCCCATCCTGGTTCGCCAAAAGCTTCGTCCCCGCTATTCTAAGGCGGGACACCGCATATCGACCAATGCCCGCAATCACGGCACTCGCCGGGAGCCAACAAGGTCAACAGCATCAAGCACTCTTCCAACCAGCTCCGGTGCCATCCCAGTCGGAGTAGGGACCATG
>PMWR01000105.1 GCA_003166055.1 Acidobacteriaceae bacterium | reverse complement strand
ACGGACGCGGGCTCGAATGCTCTGGCGCTGTCGCCGGTGGGCTCCGGAGGCTTCACAGATTCGGGTTCGAATGCCCTGGCGCTGTCGCCGGTGGGCTCGGGCGGCTTCACGGAAAGGGGCTGCGGCGGCTTGAGGGATTCGGCATTGCTTTCGGGAGGTTTGACAGACTCGGACTTAATGCGGGGGGACTTTGCCATAACTGACCTCTTTCCTGTTCCGATCTCGCGGTTTCATCTCGAGCTACGGAACTCATGCATCCGAATCATAGACGAACTTCGCGCAATCGTCTCCAGAATCTTGTGTTAGGGCAAGATTCAAGAAAATCCACCCCTCAAGAATTTTGGCTTATCGACTGGATACCGCAAATGAAGTGTGCGAGGATAACCGAACGATGGCGAAGAGTGGGTCTTCATCCCTAGCGGAACACGGGCTGCAACGGCAACTGGGGCTGCGCGACCTGGTGCTGGCGCAGGTGCTCTGCGTGGTGGGAAGCAGTTGGGTTGGAGTGGCGGCGGGGCTGGGGCGCGGGCAGGCACTGACGTGGATTGCGGCGATGCTGCTCTTCTACTTTCCCATGGCGGCGGTGGTGATCGGGCTCAACCGGATCATGCCGCTCGAAGGAGGCCTGTATGTCTGGGCGCACCAGGCATTCGGAGATCTGGGCGGTTTTCTTACGGCGTGGAATCTCTGGGCGTATTCGATAGCGGCCACGGCGGAGATTCTGTATGCGATTCCGACCGAACTGTCTTATCTGATCGGCCCCAGTGCCGCGTGGCTGCCGGAGAGCCATGCGGCTTCGCTGGGAATTATTGCGAGCATTGTTGCGGTGCTTACAGTCACCGGTATTCGAGGCCTGGAGTGGGGCAAGTGGATCCATAACGTTGGCGGCGTGGCGATCATCGCGGTGTTTGCGGGGCTGATACTGCTGCCGGCGTGGGTAGTGTGGCGCCATCATGCGGGAATGAGGCCTGCGCTGGAGTTTCCGTTCGCTCTGCCGGTGCGTAGCATGCGCTCGCTGGCGATGTTTGGTCAGATGATGGTTGGGGGCTTGAGCGGAATTGAGTACATTGCCATTTTTGCCGGAGAGAGCCGGCAACCGGCGAAGAGCATTACGCGCTCGGTGTGGATCGCTTCGCCGATTATCTGCGCCATGTTCATCCTGGGAACGGGAGCGGTGGTGGCCTTCGCGACGCCGGGACACATTGATTTTGTGGCGCCGATTCCGCAGACGCTGCGGCTGGCGCTGGGAAATTCAGGCCTGAGCAGCATGGTGGCGATGGGCGCGATTCTGCTGCTGCAACTGAGGCTGCTGGGNNTGGGACCATCTGCTGCCGGTCTGGTTTACGCGATTGCATGTCAAGTGGAAGACGCCGGTGAACTCGATCCTGTGCACGGCGGGGCTGGTGATGCTGCTGATCTTGATGGCCAGCGTGGGGGTTCATGCGCAGGAATCGTTTCAGGTGCTGCTCAATGCCAGCGTGACGCACTACGCGCTGGCGTACATGGCGATGTTTGCGGTTCCGATGATGGGAGCGACGGCCCTGCGAAAACGGCTGCCCGGATGGCTGAAGTGGGTTTCGATGGCGGGGTTTTGCGCTTCGCTGATCAGCTTTCTGATCTCGGTTTATCCGATTGTGGATGTGGTGAATCCGGTGGGATATGCGGCGAAGATTGCGGGGACGGTGGTGGTGAGCAATGCGGTTGCGATTGGGTTTTACACGGTGCGGAATCGGGGAAGTGTGCGGCTGAATAAGCCTTCTGATCTACACTAATAGACGTTATGGCTACCGCATCCCTTTCTACGCAGATTCAGCCGCGCACGCCCCAGGGCGTGTTTGCGAACGAGCCGTTCGTCAACTTCAAGTCTCCTGAAACCGCCCGCGCGATGCAGGCGGCGCTGGACCTGGTGGGCGGGCAACTGGGCCGCGAATATCACCTGATCATCGGCGGCGAGCGGTTCAAGACAGAAGGCAAGATCAAGTCACTGAACCCGGCAAAGCCCGCGCAGGTGGTGGGCGTGCACCAAAAGGCCGGCGCGGAGCATGCGGAACAAGCCATGGCCGCTGCGCTGAANNTATGAAGTGGGCAAGAACTGGGCCGAGGCTGACGCCGACGTGGCGGAGACCATCGATTTTCTGGAGTTCTATGCGCGCGAGGCGTTGCGGCTGGCAGCGGCGACCACGCCGATCCAGTATCCCGGCGAGCGCAATCGGCTGCTGTATATTCCGCTGGGCGTGGGCGCGGTGATTCCGCCGTGGAACTTTCCTTTCGCCATTATGGCGGGGATGACGGCTGCTTCCATCGTCACCGGAAACACAGTGATTTTGAAGCCGTCGAGCGATTCGCCGACGATTGCGGCCAAGTTCGTTGAAGTGCTGGAAGAGGCGGGAATGCCGCCGGGCGTGGTGAATTTCTGCCCGGGGTCCGGCGCTACGTTTGGCAATGCGATTGTCGAGCATCCCAAGACGCGGTTCATTGCGTTTACCGGATCAAAGGCTGTGGGGCTCGACATTCACGAGCGCGCGGCACGGCCAAAGGCGGGGCAGATCTGGATCAAGCGGACCATTCTGGAGATGGGCGGGAAAGACTCGATCCTGGTGTGCGCCGACGCCGACCTGGACGCGGCCGTGGATGGGGTGGTGGCTTCGGCGTTTGGGTTTAGCGGGCAGAAGTGCTCGGCGTGTTCGCGCGCAATTATTGAAGCGCCGATTTATGACGTGTTTGTGGAGCGGGTGCGGGAACGGGTGGCGCAGCTTACTGTGGGCGATCCTACGGGCAATCCTAACCTGGGGCCAGTGGTCAACAAGGCCGCGCTCGACTCCATGCTGCACTATATTGAGACGGGCAAGAAAGAGGGACGGCTGATTGCCGGGGGAAACGCGCCGGAAACCGCGGAGGGAGGCTACTTCCTCGAGCCTACGGTGTTTGCCGACATCGCGCCGGACGCTGTGCTTTCACAGGAAGAGATTTTTGGGCCGGTACTGGCGATTATCAAGGTGGAAAGCTTCGAAGAGGGCCTGGCCGTGGCCAACAACACGGAATACGGGCTGACCGGCTCGATCTATTCGTCGGACCGCGCGCAGCTCGAGCATGCGGCACGGGAGTTTCATGTGGGGAATCTGTATTTCAATCGCAAATGCACTGGCGCCATGGTCGGAGCGCACCCGTTTGGCGGGTTCAATATGAGCGGGACGGACTCGAAGGCGGGCGGACCGGATTATCTCTATCTGTTTACGCAGGCCAAGAGCGTGGCTGAAAAGCTGTAGGGCACCTGCGGTGAAGCAGACGCTCGCGGGAGGCTCGCACGGGCTTTGTTTCGTTAGCGAAGAAGCTCCGTAATGACAATGACATTACAATGTGCTATGATTGTGTCTGGTGAAGAGATTCCGATGCCTACAATGCAATCCAAGACGAGCGGGCGCGACGCCTTAAACCTGCGGATCAAGCCAGAATTGCGCGGACTGATTGATCGCGCTGCTGCGGCTACGGGCAAGAATCGCACTGATTTTGTATTGAGTGCTGCTCGTCACGCCGCCGAGGATGCGCTTTTGGACAGGACCATTTTTGCCGTCAGTTCGCAGGCCTACGCCGAGTTTCTGGCCCGGCTCGATAGGCCGCCTCAGCCAAATCCCCGACTGCGCCGCACTCTTGAGACTCCGGCTCCATGGGAGAAGTGAGTCAGCTTAAGCCCGTTGAGATCCTCACAGAGGCGCATGAGTGTGGCGACTTCTGCTCTGGAGGGAATTCGCTGGACCAATGGCTCAGGCGTCGCGCGCGTGCGAATCAAATGAGCGGAGCATCGCGCACTTATGTTGTCTGTGATGGCACACGGGTAATCGCCTACTACGCGGTGGCTTCGGGAGCAATCACGATTGAATGCGCTCCGGGGCGATTCAAGCGCAATATGCCTGATCCGATTCCTGTGGTTGTGCTTGGGCGGCTTGCCGTGGATCGAGACTGGCAAGGCAGGGGCATCGGCCGAGCGCTTTTTCGTGACGCAGCCAGACGGGTGGCCGGGGCGGCGGATGCGATTGGAATCCGCGGGATCGTAGTTCATGCTATTTCAGAGGAAGCGAAAAAGTTCTATCTAGCGCTGGGCTTCGACCCAAGCCCGCTCGAGCCAATGACGCTCATGGTCACACTCGGCGACATTCTGGTGGTTCTTTCTTAAGACTCGCGGTCAGTTTACTGACTATCGTCTCTACGCGACGGCGGTGGGGGCGGCTTGTTCCGCTTGCTCTTCGAGGTCGAGTTTGCCGCCCATTTCGGCGGCGGCTTGCGCCAGCACGCGGTGGTGGATGGTGAAGAGCGCGAGTTCCAAACGGTCGCTGACGCCGGTCTTGTCGTAGATGGACCGCAGATAGTTTTTGATGACCTGCTCAGTGGTCTTGAGGCGGCTGGCGATTTCGCGATTTTTGCAACCCTGGACGATGAGGGCCACGATCCGCATCTCTTTTGGAGTGAGTCGATCGCGCACGCGCATGCCCACCATGTCGTCTTCCGGCGAGTCGGCCAGGATAAGCTGCGGAGGAAGCCAGGTTTCGCCCGCGGCCACACGGCGGACACACTCCACGAGGGCCGGTCCGGTGACGCCGCGGAAGACCACGCCGCGAAATCCCTGTTGCATATAGGTTCCAGCCGCCTCGTTATTCTCGGCGATCACGATGCCCCGGCTGCCCGAGGACTCGAGCAAAAGGCGCAATCGGATCAGATCGGGGCGCAGCGAAGCGGCAAATACGACAATCGACCCCGGAAAGGTGTTGATGGCATGGTTCATCCGGTCGAGATCGGCGCATTGGGCGATGATGCGCAGATCTTCGTCCGTGGCCAGCACCTTGGCGGTGCCCGCCCGAAAAATCGCCTGCGAATCGGCAAGGATGATCTTAATCATTTTGCGAGCCCCATCTGGCTGATAACCCCAACGAAACGATGTACAAGCCTTACCAAACTCCCCGCTCCTGGAATTCCGGAAAGGGAATTCTGGAAACCGCTTGAGGCCCTTCAACCTGCCCGGCCCCAAACGACTCTATCGGCAGACCCGCTCAACATCCCGGAATTGTCTGCATTTGACACACTCCGCACGGGCACACGTTCCATTCGTAACCAAACTCAAGTGCAAAAATAGTGCACTTTAGTAATTTTACTACGAATGAGGTTACGCGGGTTGAATTTCGCGGTCACGAAAATTCGCACTTCGCGGACAAGAGGGTGTAAGCCACAAAGGTACGGGAAGGCCGTAGACTGGGAATTATGGCGAGGCCAATTCTGCTGGCGGTGGATGACGACGTAAGTGTGCTGGAAGCGGTGGTGCAGGATCTGCGCCGGCACTATGGGGCCACCTACCGCGTGATGCGCGCGGCCAGCGGACAGGCGGCGCTCGATACAATGGCGCAATTGAAGAAGCGCCAGGAACCGGTGGCTTTGCTGCTGAGCGACCAGCGCATGCCGGGGATGACCGGCGTTGAGTTTCTGGAGAAGGCGCGGGAGCTTTATCCAGAGGCGAAACGGGTGCTGCTGACCGCGTACGCGGACACCGAAGCGGCCATCCGGGCCATCAACACCGCCCGCATTCACTACTACCTGAACAAGCCGTGGGATCCGCCTGAAGAAAAACTCTATCCAGTGCTGACCGATCTGCTTGAGGATTGGCTGGCCGGTTACCAGCCGCCTTTTGAAGGCGTGCGCGTGATTGGGCACCGGTGGTCGCTGCAGGATCACAAGGTGAGGACGTTTCTATCGCGCAACCATGTGCCTTACCGCTGGCTGGACATTGCCGGCGACGAGAGCGCGCTCAATCTGCTGAAGGAGCGGCAACTGGATCCGGCGCATTTGCCGGTGGTGCTGTTTTCCGATGGGACCTTCCTTGTGGACCCCGAGCCGGAAGAGTTGGCGGCCAGGGTGGGACTGAGCATCCAGGCCTCGCAGGATTTCTATGACATGGTGGTGGTGGGCGCCGGGCCGGCGGGGCTGGCGGCGGCGGTGTACGGAGCGAGCGAAGGACTGCGCACGCTGGTGGTGGAGCCGGACGCGCCCGGCGGGCAGGCGGGTTCCAGTTCGAGGATCGAGAACTACCTGGGATTCCCTTCCGGCATCACCGGCGCGGACCTGGGGCGGCGCGCGCTGACCCAGGCATCGCGTTTTGGGGCGGAGTTCCTGACGCAGAGGGCCAACGGTCTGCGGATCGACGGGCAATACCGGTTTGTGCAACTGGCCGATGGGCGCGAAGTGCCAAGTCATGTGGTGCTGCTGGCGCCCGGGGTGCAGTACCGCAAGCTGACGATTCCCGGCGCGGAGCGGCTGACCGGGCGGGGCATTTATTATGGCGCGGCGCTGGTGGAGGCCGTGGCGTGCAAGGGCGAAGAGGTGTATGTGGTGGGCGGCGCGAACTCCGCCGGACAGGCGGCACTGCACTTTGCCAAGTTTGCCCGGAAGGTGATCATGCTGATTCGGGGGAACGGACTTTCGGCCACCATGTCGAAATACTTGATCGATGAGATCGAACGCACATCCAATATTGTGTTGGAGTCGAAGACGCAGGTGCTGGAAGCCATTGGCGAAGAGCGGCTGGAAGGACTGAAGCTGCTTGGGCCGGCAGGAGAGCGGATGGAGCCGGCTTCGTCGCTGTTTGTGTTTATTGGCGCGGCGCCGGGGACGGGCTGGTTGCCGCCCTCAATTTTGAGGGACGACAAGGGTTTTGTGCTGGCCGGGCCGGATCTGCGCAGCCAGGGAAAGCTGCCCGAGAGTTGGCGGGAGCAGCGCGAGCCTTTTCTTCTTGAGTCCAGCGTGCCGGGGGTTTTTGTGGCCGGCGACGTGCGGCACGGGTCGGTGAAACGCGTGGCCTCGGCGGTCGGCGAAGGGTCGATTGCGGTGCAGTTTGCGCACCAGTATCTGGCCGGGTTCTAGGGCTGGATTTCAGGGGCACGGGTTCAGGGGAATGGCTTGAGGATTGGGGAGAGCGTGAAACAGGGATGAGCGAGGGCGGACAACCAATCGAAATTGAAGCAGTTCCCTTGCGGGAAGTTGCCGAGGCGCTCGCGAAGACGCGTCCGTTTGCCCTGACGGACCCGCAGAAGTTTATCGACGCGCTGCACGGAGTTGGCCTGGTGGAACGAATCACAGCCAAGGCCGGCGCGGTGCTGGTGCAACCAGAGCTGCCACGGCACGGGTACTGCCTGGTGGTGAAAGGCGAGCTTCGCGCGGAACGGGCGGAACCGGATGGCGCGCGCATCACGATGGGAATGGCGCGCGAAGGGGACGGTTTTGGCGAGGTGCCGATGCTGCTGGGCAAAGCGCCGGCGCCGGCCTTTATCGTCGCGACGCAGGATTCGATCCTGCTGCGGTTCAGCGAGGACCAGTTTTGGACGCTGCTGGCATGTTGCCCTGAGGTGCGCAAGGTGGTGCTGGCCGATATGTCGGTGCGGCTGCAGGCCTACCAGGTGGAAGCGCTGCACCGGGAGAAGCTGGTGTCGCTGGGAACGCTGGCGGCGGGTTTGATGCACGAGTTGCACAACCCTGGGTCGGCGGCCAAGCGCGCCAGTTCGCAACTGCGGGAGAACCTGATGCGGCTGCAGGAGCTGAGCCTGCGCAGCGCGGCCAAACCGAAGACCGCGGAGCAACTGGAGTGCATGCACAGCCTTCTGATGCACGCGGTCGGCAGTTGCGATCACACTCCCGCCATGAGCACGCTTGAGCAGTCGGATGCGGAAGAAGAGCTTTCGGAATGGCTGCAATCGGCTGGAGTGGAAAACGCATTCACGATAGGGCCGGCGCTGGTGGCGATTGGGTTTGACCGGCAGGAACTGGCTTGCGCGAAAGAAGCATTTGTGAATGGCGGCTTCTCCGACGCGCTGAACTGGCTGGAGGCGCTGGTGTCGAGCGTTTCGCTGGTGTGCGCGATCGAGGAGAGCATCTCGCGCATCTCCGAGCTGGTGATGGCGGTGAAGAAGTTCGCTTACGACGAGCGCTCGCAGGCCAGGGAGCTGGACGTGCACGACAGCCTGCAGAGCACGCTCACCATTCTGGGGCACAAGCTGCGGCTGAAGCAGATTGGCGTGGAGAAACTGTTCGCGGCGTCGCCATCGACGATTCAGACGCGCGGGTCGGCGCTGAGCCAGGTGTGGACCAACCTGATTGACAATGCCCTGGATGCGTCGCCGCCGAACGCGCGGATTGAGATCTCGACGTGGACGGAAGCCAGCGCAGGGACCGAACCCGGCTGGCTGGCGGTGAGCATTGCGGATCACGGGACGGGAATTTCGGCCGATGCGCTTCCTCACATTTTCGAAGCGTTTTTCACAACCAAGCCGGCGGGGTCGGGCACGGGGCTGGGCCTTGAGATCGTTCACCGCATCGTGACGCAGAAGTTTGGTGGAACGATTCAGGTGGAGTCGAAGCCGGGGGAGACGCGGTTCATTGTGCGACTGCCGCTGCGCGGGCCGGCAGCGGTTGAAGCGTCGAGCCAGCACCCGGCTGTCTGATTCAGCGATACGGGCGTCTCGCGCCCTTGAATTCGCTTTCTTTGGAAAAATCCAATCTCCATTGTTTTTTTAAGAAGGATCGAATCTCCATCCTTGCTTTCAAAGGCGATGAAGTTGCGGTGCGCTCTGCCGATGAACGCAATGAAGAGGCGGGGATGACCGATCGCACAGANNCCGGAGCGGCGGGTGGTCTTCTGGAACCTGGCTGCGGAGGCGATCACGGGCCATGCGGGCGCCGACCTGCTGGGGCGGCCTGTCCACGAAGCCCTGGAGACGCTGATTGTTGGTGGTGCGCGGCAGTGGACCAGCCAGACCGGCGCGGATGTTCCGGCGGGTCGAGGCTCCCTGATGCATATGCGGCATCGGCTGGGCCATGACGTGCCGGTGATGGTGCGGGTGCTGGCGCTACGCGACGGACTTGGCGGAAGCATCGGGACGGCGGCCGTGTTTCATCCGGCCGAGAGCCTGGACGCGCTGCCGCACGGAGAATGCGGCGAAGGGGCGGGCGTCGAAGCCAACCAGGAACGTCTTCAGGACCGGCTGCAAACCGAGTTTGAGGACTTCCTGCGCGGACAGCTTCCATTCGGCGTGCTGTGGATTACGGTCGATCAGGCGCATGAACTGCGCAAGACACACGGCGCCAACGCCTGTGAAGCGATGCTCAGGAAAGTGGAATATGCGCTGTCCAACGGGTTGCGGCCGGGCGAGGAGGTGGGGCGCTGGGGCGAGGACGAGTTCCTGGTGGTATCGCATGAGCGAACACCGGAGATGCTGGCGATTCACGCGCAGAGCCTGGCAGGCTTCGCGCGCACGGCGGAGTTCCGCTGGTGGGGCGACCGAGTTTCGCTGACAGTGAGTATTGGCGCGGCGCAGGCCGACCTTGGCGAGACGCTGGCGCAACTGCTGGAACGGGCGCAGAGCGCAATGTCCAAGAGCATTCATGCGGGTGGAAATCAAATAACGCCCGCGCCGGGGAGGCTGGCATGTTTGCCATCGTAGGCATTGTTATCGTGTTCGGGGCGGTCATCGGCGGCTTTCTCATGGAAAAGGGGCACATAGCGGTGCTGGTCCAGCCGGCAGAATTGCTGATTCTTGTCGGTGCGGCGATCGGCACGCTGCTGGTGGCGAATCCGATCCACATCATCAAGGGTGTGGCGAGCGGGTTGGTGGGGGTGCTGAAGGGCTCACCGTTCGGCAAGGCGCGCTACCTGAGCACGCTCAAGANNCTCAAGATGATGTACCAGTTCCTGAACAAGGTGAGGAAGGAGGGATTGCTGAGCGTGGAGATGGATGTGGAGAAACCGAAGGAGAGCTCCATTTTCAAGAACTATCCCGAGTTTCTGAGCGACCATCACGCGCGGGACTTTCTCTGCGACACGTTGCGGACAGCCATTACCGGCGGCGTGGAGCCCTTCGACATGGACCAGATGATGGAGCTGGACATGGAGGTGCATCACCACGAGGCGACCGAGCCGGTGAGCGCATTGACCACCGTGGCGGATGCGCTGCCGGGGCTGGGCATTGTGGCCGCGGTGCTGGGGGTGGTGATCACCATGGGTTCGCTGGGCGGACCGCCGGAGGAGATCGGCGAAAAAGTGGCAGCGGCGTTGGTGGGCACGTTTCTCGGCATTCTGCTTTGCTACGGAGTAGCCGGCCCGCTGAGCTCGAACATGGCCAAAACCGCCGATGCGCACAACGAGTATCTGCACGTACTGCGGGTGCTGCTGCTGTCGTTCCTGAAGGGTGCGGCGCCGATGATCGCGATCGAGATGGGACGGCGCGCGATTCCGGCGCATGTGCGGCCCAGTTTCGACGAGATGGAGAAGAACTGCAAGGGCGGCGGAGGAGTTGAGGCGGCTGCTGCTTAGAGTCGTGAGTCCGAAGTTCCTCGCAGAATGGGCGGAAGAACAAAAGCAGATCCTTCGACTCACCACCCCCAAACTGAAAAGCGTTTGGGGCCCCTTTCGCTCAGGATGACAGGTCAGTTTATGGGATGGATTTTAGACTCGGGACACCAGGTTTAGTAACCCGTTCGAGAAGAAGCTGAGGATCATGGCGGCAACCAAGGGTCAACCGATCATTGTGATCAAGAAGAAGGGCGGGCACGGCGGCCATCACGGAGGGGCGTGGAAGGTTGCCTATGCGGACTTTGTCACGGCGATGATGTCGCTGTTCATTGTGCTGTGGCTGATGGGTTCGAGCGAGAAGGTGAAGAAAGCTGTCGCGGGCTACTTCAACGATCCCAAGGGAACGGCAAGCCTGTTGGGAACCACGATGTCCGGCACCGGAGAAAGTATCAAAGAGGCCAGCAGCGACGACCTGCAGAAGTTGAAGGACAAACTGGAGCAGGAGATCAAGGCCAGAAAGGATTTGGAAAAGCTTTCCAAACAAATTGAGATCACCATCACGCCCGAGGGGTTGCGGATCGAACTGCTGGAGGGCAAGGACGGAACCTTTTACGAGATTGGGAGCCCAAAACTGAGCAACAGCGGGCAGGAGTTGCTGGCGCTGTTGGCCTCGGAGTTGAAGACGCTGCCCAATTCCCTGCTGCTCGAGGGCCACACCGACTCGACGCCATATTCGAACGATGGCGGCTACAGCAACTGGGATCTTTCGGCGGACCGTGCCAACTCCGCGCGGCGCCTGCTGCAACAGGACGGTGTTCGCACCGATCAGGTGACGCAGGTGCGCGGCTATGCCGACCAGATGCTGCGGGTGAAGAGCAATCCCACCGACCCGTCGAACCGGAGGGTCTCCATCCTGGTGAAGAATGACAACGAGACGGTGCCGGAGGTGTCTGCCGCCAAGATTGTGGACGGAAGCATNNGAGGCTGGTGCGAAGCGGGACGGCAAGACACAGCCAAAGACATCCGGTCAGGCGTCAGGTCAGGCAACCGGCGGGGCCAAGCCTTCCGCGGCAACTCCGGCCGCCAAACCCGGACTCTTGGACAGGCTGAGAGGTATGCTGCCGGTTGGCAAGAAATAGCTGCGTGTTATGAAGGATTTTCAAGCGATTTGGGAACGAATGGTGTAGTCTGGTTGGCGTACAAGAAAGCGTTTACTGGAGCGCTCTTCCATGACCATTGTCGCCGGTGTTGATTTTGGCACACTCAGCGTTCGCGTCACTCTTGTGGACAGCCTGAAAGGCCCGATCGGAACCGCATCGGCCTCGTATCCCCTTCACCGCCGCCGCGAAGACCCGGATTTTGCCACACAGGCCCACGCCGACCAGATGACAGCCCTGGCGGCCGCGACGCGGGACGCGCTGCGCACTACGGGGGTGGATGGGAGCACGGTTGCGGCCATTGCGCTCGACACGACCGGCTCGAGCGTGATTCCGGTGGGCGAGGGACTGGAACCGCTGGATGAGTATTACCTGTGGTGCGACCATCGCGCCTTTGCCGAGGCCGAGGAGATTACCGCCAAGGCTCACGCGGTGGGTTTTGAGGGGATCGAGTGGTGCGGGGGGGTGTACTCCCACGAGTGGGGATTTGCCAAGCTGCTGCACTGGCTGCGTCACAACCCGGAGAAGCGTTCCCGTTTGGTCACCGCTCTCGAGCATTGCGACATGGTGGCCGCAACTTTGAGCGGCATCACTACCGTCAGCGAGCTGAAACGCAGCGTCTGCGCCATGGGCCACAAGTGGATGTGGAACCCCAGGTGGGGCGGGCTGCCGCCGGAAGAGTTTCTGGTGGCCGTCGACCCGCTTTTCGCCGGCGTGCGCGCCAAAATGGGCGGCGAATTCCTGACCAGCGATCACCTCGCCGGCCATCTTTCGCCCCAATGGGCTGAGGCGTTGGGCCTGCGCGCCGGAATCCCCATCCCCGTGGGCGCATTCGACGCCCATTGGGACGCCATCGGCTCCAACATCCGCGAAGGCGACGCGGTGAACGTGGTGGGCACCTCCACCTGCATCATCGCCATGGCCCGCGAGGCGCAACTGGTTCCCGGCGTCTGCGGCGTGGTGCCGGGCAGTGTGCATCCCGCTTATACCGGCATCGAGGCCGGCCTCTCGGCCGTGGGAGACATCTTTGACGGCATCGCCCGCCGCGCCGGCACAACGGTCTCCGCGCTCTCGGAAGGCCTGGAAGCGTACAAGGCGGGCCAGACCGGCCTCTTGCGCCTGAGTTGGGACAACGGCGACCGTACGGTGCTCGTGAATCCGGAGTTGGGCGGCGTCACGCTGGGTTGGAACCTGGTGAGCACCGCGCAGGATGAGCTCTTCGCCGCCATCGAGGGCACTGCTTTCCACACCCGCATCATCCTGGAGCGCATGGCCGAATACGGCGTCCGCGTCGATCGCGTCATCAACGCCGGCGGCATTCCGCAGAAGAGTGAAGTGCTCAACCAGGTTTATGCCAACGTGCTGAACAAGCCGGTGCTGGTACCCGCGGGCATTCCCACCAGCCTCGGGTCGGGGATCTTTGCATTGCTGGCCGCGGGCGCCTACAAGACCATTGAAGAAGCGCAAGCCGCGGTCTGTCTGCCTCTGCGCACGGTCGAGCCCGACCCCAAATCCGCCGCGGTTCACGAACAGCTCTACCGGCATTATCGCAATGTGTACTTTGCCTTGGGCCTCCGCGATGCAGCGCCAATCGCTCTCGGCCGGGTTTTGCCGGAGCTGAGAAAGATTGCGGCTGAGGTGCGGAAGGCGGATTAAGGCCAATCTGACCAGTCGGCTCGGATACAGGCTTAGAACTACGACAGGAATTGATTCATCAGCAAGGAGCAAAGAAATGGAACGGCGAAATTTCCTGAAAGCGGCAGCGGCATCTACAGCCGCAGCGCTGGTCTTTGGCCGGCGCCGAGCCTTGGCCCAGCAGACGGACAGCCACATTGAAATCCTGGTGGACGAGCCTATCGCCACCATCGCGCCCGAAATATACGGGCACTTTACCGAGCACCTCGGCTCGGTCATCTACGACGGCATCTACGTCGGCGAGGATTCGAAGATCCCCAACCAGCACGGCTTGCGCTCCACAATCATTGAGAAGATGCGCGCCATCAAGGCTCCCGTCGTGCGCTGGCCGGGCGGCTGCTTTGCCGACAGTTACGACTGGCGCGACGGCATCGGCCCCAGAAACAAGCGCCCTCGCCGCACCAACTTCTGGACCGATAACTTCACCGCCGCGCAACAGAAGCAGAATATTCCGCAAATTTACGAGCCAAACGAGTTCGGCACCGACGATTTTGCCCGCTTCTGCAAGCTGTGCGGCGCCGAGCCCTACATCGCCGCCAATGTGCGCAGCCTGACGCCGCTCGACTTCGATCACTGGGTGGAGTACTGCAACTCGCCGCGCGGAACCACGACGCTGGCCGAGACCCGCGCGGCCGACGGCTCTCGCGATCCATACAACGTGCGCTATTGGGGTGTGGGCAACGAGAGCTGGGGTTGCGGCGGTAACTTCGATCCCGAAGACTACGCCATCGAGTTCAAGCGCTACACCACCTGGGTTCCCAGCTACGGCGTGCCGCTGCGCTTTGTCGCCTCAGGACCGAACAGCGACGAGCAGGCCTGGACGCGCGGTTTCTTCAACAAGCTCTATCACGGCCAACCCAGCCACGATCCTCACAGCGTGTGGGGCCTGAGCGTCCATCACTACGCGTGGAATCTCTCCCGCGGCAAGACCCAGGACTGGGACGCAGGCAAGGGCGACGCGCTCAAGTTCGACCCCATCGACTGGTACGAGTTGGGCAAGGAGACCGATCGCATGGAGGGCATTATCCTCGATCACTGGACCGCGCTCGGCGAGTTCGATCTCGATCACAAGGTGAAGCTTGTCGTGGATGAGTACGGCCCCTGGTATCGCCCCGGCACCGAAAACTCTCCTGAACAGTTGCTGGGCCAGATGATCACCGTCCGCGACGCCGTAATGACCGCCATTTCGCTCGACACCTTCAACCGCAATGCCGACAAGGTGGGCATGGCCGCCTGCGCGCAACTGGTCAACAATCTCAATGCGCTCTTCCTCACGCACGGAGACAAGTTCGCCACCACGCCGGTTTTCAACGTCTTCGAGCTCTACGCGGCGCACCAGGGCGGGACGGCGCTGCGCTCCGAGTTCTCAGCCCCTGAGGTCCGCTATGACCGCGACGGCAAGCCGGCCAGCTTCTGGGGCCTGAAGGGATCGGCCTCGCTCAAGGACAAGACGCTGATCGTCACCGCGGTCAACCCCGACGTAAGCCAGCCGCGCGAGACCGAAATCGTCCTGCGCGGCGCAAGTACGGCCGGCGCCAAAGCCTGGGTGGTCGCCGAGAGCGACATCCACGCCCACAACACTCTCGAACAACCCGACCAGGTGAAGACCCGCGCCGCCGAGGTCAGCCTGCGCTCCGGCTCGCTGAGCTTCACCTTCCCGCCCGCTTCGGTGGTGAAGATTGAGGTCCAGTTGAGTTAGCGGGAAACGAATAACCTGCATTCACGCAACAGGCCGGAGCTTCCGCTCCGGCCTGTTGTTTCATGCGGGCTTTCGCGAGAGAGCTAGAAGTCCACCCGAAGCCCGAATTGCATCCGGCGGTAGGTGGTGAGCATGCCGCCGTAGGCGCCGAAGGTGCCACTGGTCAGGCCGCCGTTGAGGTTGAGCGGGCTGTCGTCGAAGCGGACGTTGTTGGCGACGTTGTAGACTTCGCCGGCAAACTTCAGCTTGACTTGTTCGTGCAGCTTCCAGGTCTTGGCCAGCGAGGAGTCGAGGTCCAGATAGCCATCGCCGCGAAAGTTGTTGCGCTGGCCCGCTTCACCGGGATAGGGCAGGCGGATGGGCGTGCCGTTGGTAACGCCGTTGTTGATGGCCGTGGCCGTGTCCCCCGCAAAGACTTGCGGAACACCGCCGACGATGTGGCGTTGCACCTTGACCGGCGCCGTGACGACGCCGAAGCCCTCTTGCTGCCAGTTGGTAGACCAGCCGGGCTCCGTAACGGAGAAAGGCAGGCCGCTGGCCCAGCGGCTCAGGCCGGAGAACTGCCAGTCGCCGAGCAAGGCGTCCACGACGTGATTTGCGCCGCCGAGCACGGCCTTGCCGCGGCCCACGGGAACCGCATAAACCCAGTCAACCGTGATCAGATGGCGGGTATCGAAGTCCGAAACGCCTTTGTTCAACTTGGGGTTCCACGAGTTCTGGATTCCGGCGCCGCCGAACGAATCGGAGGAGAACTCGTTGGAGCGCTCTGCGCCCGAGCCCATGTCGATGGACTTGGACAAGGTGTAGTTGAGGTCGGCGGTGAAGCCGTGGCTGGAGGGGTGGCGCAAGGTGACCTGGAGGGCATGATAGGAGCTGGTGCCGATGGAAGACCAGGCATAGAGGGAGGAGAACTGGCTCTGCCAGAACTGGGTACCATTCGGGCAAGTGTAGTAGCAGTAGAAGTCGAGGTCGGCCAGGGATGTGGTCTCGCCATAATCGTAGCGGTAGGGAGCCCATTCGTTGTTATAGATGGCCTGTGTCGCGCTCTCACCGCCGTAATCGTAGCCCTGCATCTGCGGGAAGACATCCTCGAAGTACTGAATGGTAGGCACGTTGGGCACCGTGCACGGGTTCGAGGAATAGGGATTGCAACCGCCGTTTTGGTCGGAGATCTTGGAGAGTGCGGCGCCGGCATGAAAATAATCTCCGCCTCCCTTGTTATCGACCAGATTGACCGGCTCGGCCAGATCGAGCTGTTCCAGCAGGTGACGCCCAAGACGGCCCACGTAATTCTCCTCGAAGATAAATCCGCCGGGCAGCTCGTGCTGGAACGAAAAGTCAATGGCGTAGGAATAGGGCGTCTTGAGGTGGTTGTCGATGCCCCAGGTAATGGCAAAGTCGCACCCGGCCGTGGTGGAAGGCGTGAAGGGATAGGTGATGGTGGAGGCGGCATTGGGGCAGCCGGCCAGCGGGGGAATTACCTGCGGGCCGGTGAAGCGCGGGCTGCTCTGTATGGTGTAGTTGCCGGCCGGGCTTTGGACCGCGCTGCTCAGGCCAAAGGATCCTTCCTGGTCAAAGGAGTTCACGATGCCCTGGCCGAAGTGGTCGTAGTACATGCCGGCGCCGGCGCGGATGCTGGTTCTCGGATTGGGCGCGTATACGAGGGAGAGACGCGGGGCGAGGTTGGTCTTCTGCTTGGCCCAGTAACCGGGAAGATGATTGGCCTTGCCGCTGGGCGTGAAACTGAGCGGGTCCTCGAAGACATTCCCCTGGGCCGCCGCCGCGCCGCGCTTGAGGAACCACTCGTGGGTGTCGACGGTGGGCGAGATCTGCTGGCCCTTGGTTTCGTAGGGCGCCTGAAGAATGGAGTGGCGAAGACCGTAGGTCACCGTCAGGGTGGGCGTGACGCGCCAGGAGTCCTGCAGGAAGTACTCGAACTCGTTGGCCTTGAAATGGCGGTTGATGAAGGCGCCGTCGGCAAAGAGCGTGCCGCTGGTGGGGCTGGTGACCGAATAGTTGTATTGCTGGGTCGTCGACGGCACCGTTCCCACCAGCGTGGAATAGGCAATCTGGTAGGAGTTATCGAAACCGGTGCCGAGATCGTCGGGGGAATTCGGGAAGCCGGACATCCAGTAGGGGTTGGTGCTGGCGCCGGAGTAGGAGTTTGCGTCGCTGCCGCGATTGTTCTGGATGCCGCGCCAGTTGGCGCCAAGGCTCATCGTATGGGCGCCCCTGGTCCAGGTGAAGTTGTCGGTGATGTTCTGGACCGGCACGTTGACGATGGTGGACAGGGCATGCGAGATCGGCTGGGCGAGGAAGCGGAAGGTGACCCAATCGCCGGTGCCGGAGCCGACTCCGCGGGTCGAATACCCCTGGCGGATGAAGCCATAGCGCGCATCGTTGACGATGTTGGAAGTGGGGGTCCAGGTGTGGCCGAAGGCCAAGCCCTTGGTGTTGTCCTCATGCGTGTAGGCGGGGGGCTGGCCGGGAACGTTTTCGTCTCCGGCCGAGGTGTCCTTCTGCAGGTTGCCGCGGAAGAAGATGTGCTGCTTGCTGCTGATGCTGTAGTCGATCTTGGCGATGCTGGTGTTCAGCGTGGACGGAGCGGGCGAGGCAAAGATGAAGCCGGCGTTGTTGACGCCGTCGCCGGCGGTGGGCGCTGTGCCATAGAAGCCTTTGGCCGCCAGGGGTTGGTAGTAGGCCAGCACGTTGGGATTCACGCCGCAGGCGACATTGGTGCTGCAGTCGGCGTCCAATGCCCCTACCTGCGTGGAATTCAGCCATTCTGTCGCGCCGCTGCCATTCTGGTAGCCCAGTTGCCCGCTATAGAACTGCTGCGTGGGGAAGATGCGGGTGACCACATCGTTGATGGCCTTGCGCTGCCCCTCGAAGTTGGCGAAGAAGAAGAGCTTGTCTTTCCTGATGGGTCCGCCGACGTCGCCGCCAAAGGTGTTCATCACATATTTCTGCGGCGTATTCGGCTCACCGAGCGAAAGTTCCTGGTACTTGTTGAACCACTGGTTGGCCACCGTGTTGGTGGGGCGATAGTACTCATAGAGCGCGCCATGGAAGCTGTTGGTACCGCTTTTGGTAACAATCGAAACCTGCGCCCCGGAACTGCGGCCGGAGTCGGCCGTGCCGTTGGAGGTGGTGACGCGGAACTCCTCGGTGGAGTCGAGGGTGGCACGCAGTACGCCGGTGAAGGCGGTTCCGGCGATCTGGTCGTTGTCGTCCATGCCGTCGAGGGTGACGTTGCCCTGGTCGGAGCGGCCGCCGCTGACCGAGCCGCTGCGGCTGTCCATGGTGTCGTTCTCCTCGGGATTGCCCAGGAAGAGCACGCCGGGCTGGAGGGTAAGCAGCGCCACCGGGTCGCGGCCCTCCATGGGCAGCGCCTCGATGGTGACGTTGCCCACCGAGTCTCCCAGGGTGGCGTCGGAGGTGTTCAGGGTCTGCGCCGTAGCGCTCACGTCGACCGTGACCGGGCTGGCATGGACCGAGAGGGTGAAGTCGACAGTGGCCGGCTGATCAACCAGCAGTTCGGCGGTCTTGGCCTGGTCGCTGAAGCCGCTGGCCGACACCGTGATGGTGTACCGAGCGGGCTGAATCAGAGGGAAGACATAGAACCCGGCGCTGTTGGCGGTGGCGCTGAGCGTCTTGTCGTTGGCCTCGTCCACGAGGGTGATCTTCGCGCCCGGAACCAGCGCGCCGCTGGGGTCCTTCACGACGCCGCGGAGAGAGGTGGTTGCGTTCTGGGCAGATGCGAGAGTGGCGGCGGAAAGGATGCAGCACAGCATCCATCCCCATAGGGATCGTTTCACGTCTTCCTCCAAAGGTCTTGCCTTCCGCTGCCTGTGATGGCGGTATGGCGTTGAGCAGGTTTATGAGGTGCGGACCCGGTGAAGGCCCGCGGTGGATGAAGGGTTGCCGGGTAATGGTCTGCTCTCAAAAAAAGTGACTTATGTCCACGGAGCTCAAAGAGCGGCTTTGCAGTGAGTCACCTTGAAAAAGCGTCTTCGGGGAGAAGCGCCAAGAATGAATTGACTTTTATCTTGTCCGAGATTCACCCCGGATTCAACAAAAATCCGTTTTCTCCTCCCAAAAAACTCGCCAGCTGCGCCATTGCAGCCGGGTAAAGCTATTGCTGTTGCTGCATCTGCTGCAAATCAATGAAGGGCAAAATGGGCTGCGGAGGCTGTTGGGCGCGCTCCACCAGCACGGTCCAGTCGTTCGGGATGGGCAGCTTGCGGTCCAGGGCCGGCGGCCGGTCGCTGGCCTCCACATGCACGGCCACATAGAGCTCGCTGTCGGCCTTGCCGCGGAAGATGCCGTGCGTCGGAGGCACATCGGCGTAATCGCGGCCCACGGCCGTGCGGATGTGCCGGTGGTGGGCCACCAGGTTGTTGGTGGGATCGAATCCCACCCAACCCAGATACGGCAGCAGCACATCGACCCAGGCGTGGGTGGCGTCCGGCGTGGAGCGATCGTGGTCCTCGCGGCTCCGGTACAAGTAGCCGGAAACATAGCGGGCCGGAATCCGCACGTGGCGCAAAAGCGCGATCATGGTGTGGGCAAAGTCCTGGCAGACGCCCTTGCCGCTGACGATGGCTTCGTCGATCGGCGAGTCCACGCGCGTCGAGCGGGGCACATACTCGAAGTAGTCGAAGAGCCGCTGGTTCAGTTCCTGCACCAGCATCAGCGGATCGTCCCGCCGGGTGACGCCCATCTGCTTGGCCAGCAGCGTCAGCGCCGGAGTCTCGACGGCAAAGGTCGAGGGCAGCAGCATCTCCTGGTAGTCGCCGGCCTCGACCAGGTCGTCGAGCGCCTCCCAGGCATCGGGCGACAGGAAACGGGGCACATCGGGCAGCACCTGCTGCTCCACCACCGACTCGGCCACGATCACCAGTTGGTTGTGCTCGCCTGGAATATCGAAGTGCTGCACGTTGTTGCC
>PMWR01000418.1 GCA_003166055.1 Acidobacteriaceae bacterium | reverse complement strand
GCTTCGGGCTTTGAGCGCAGCAGGAGAGCGCCGGTGCGCGTGACAGCGACGAAGGTTGTGCCTTGCTGGCGGCCTAGCAGTTCGATGTAGGCTGAGGCGTCGCTTTCGGGAAGTTTTTCTACGGTGAAAAACTCTTCGGCGGCNNAAGGTCATCATGACGGCGGCTTCAGGATAGGGCGGGTGGGGCAACTGGCTGGCGCTGTACTCGTACTCGGACGGGGCGGGATCGGCGGGGGCGTGTTCTCTGGAGTAATTGAGGGCGGTTTCATAGCGATGGTGGCCGTCGGCGATGATGAGCTTCTTGTCGTCCATGGCGGTGATGAGGAGGCGGATGGCGGCGGGGTCGGCGATGCGCCAGAGGCGGTGAAGGACGCCGTATTCGTCGGTGACCTCGGCTTCGGCGGGGCCGTTCTCGTCGTAGAGGATCTCTTCCACGCTGCCGGCGGGATCGGAGTAGAGCATGAAGATCTGGCCGAAGTGGGCATGGGTGGCTTTGAGCAGGTTGAGCCGGTCGCTCTTGGGCTTGGACAGGGTCTGCTCATGGCGGAAGACAACGCGATCGGCGTAGTCATGGAGGCGGCCGAGGGCGATAAAGCCGCGGCGTTCCTTGATTATGTCGCCGCCAGGAACTTTGAAGCGCTGGGAATAGGCGAAGATGCAGGGGTCTTTTTCCTGGACCAGGATGCCGTGCTCGCGCCACTCGGTGAAATCGTGCGCGGCACGGGTGTAGACGCTTTCACCGCGCTCGGCATCGAAGAGCTCAGGGAGCCCGAGGATGATGCGCACCAGGTTGTAGGGGCTGCGCTGGTAGTAGGCCTGCTGCATGGACGGCGAGATTTTGTCATAGGGCTGGGTGACTACGTCGCTGAGCCGGACAGCGGAAGGATTGTAGCGCCAGGCGCGGAATGGATAAATGCGGGCCATACGGAAGGTCTTGCTCCCCAGGAAAAGGTTGGATTTGTGTACTTCGCTTAGGGTCGATTGTATCGCGAGCGGAATCAGTTGTGAGTTTTGAGTTGTGTTTGGGAGTTTTCAGTTGTAAGTTGTAAGATTTCAGATTTCAGAGAAGGGCCCGATGGCGGATGGTTGGCTTTTGTGGTCTCCCACCGAGCAAGCAAAAAACGCTTGATGGATGGGGCACGGAACATTTGTGGGGCACACGAGATTTCATCCACAGTGGGCCGGCTTCGCCGGTGGAGGACTGAGGTAAAAGTTGTGGTTATGCTCGCCGCACGCGGCCTGGCGACCACTTCGAAGGACGAATCGGGAGATGGAAGAGTCGAATGGAGAGCGGGGGGGTCTTCTTAGCGAAGGCAGGTTCCAGGGCTGGTTTGGATGAATTGGGCCGGAAATCGGATTTGGTGTTGGTTGCGTACCTCATTTGAGGGTGCTGTTCAGGTTTGCGGTTGGTGGGAAGTGCGATTGGGAAATGACAAAGGGATGACGCGGCGGTGACGCCAGAGAGGTGCCAATCGTGCTAAGATCGCCATCAATTCTCAGTGGTGAAGCGCCATGAAAAGGATGCTTGGTGTCCTCGGATTAAACGACGGGGGATTGACGAGCGGGAGAACGATGCAATTTGGGAGAGCCGATCTGCGGTTGTTGGGCAGGCGGCTGTGGATCTGTGGATTGGCGGCGCTTTTTGTGGTAGCGCGGGCGCAGGCGCAGGATCAGGACGATCCGCTGAACAAGGTGCATGTGCCTCCGCCATCGGCTACAACAGCTCCCGCGGCTGCGGGCGCTCCGGCGGGAGCGGAACGGCCGGCGGCTACGGGTGCGGATGCGCTGAAGATCCATCCCGGGTCATTTATCCGGATGAATGTGGATATGGTGCTGGTTCCGGTGACGATCACCGATCCGATGAACCGGCTGGTGACGGGCCTCGAGCAGGAAGACTTTCAGGTTTTCGAAAACGGCGGCCCGCAGAAGATTATCAGCTTCGCCAGCGAGGACGCGCCGGTGACGATCGGGATCATCTTCGATCTTTCGGGGTCGATGACGTCGAAGCTGGTGCGGGCGCGGGAATCGATTTTGCAATTCATCAAGACGGCGAATCCGCAGGACGAGTTTTTCGTGATCGGGTTCAACGACCGTCCGGAGTTGATTGAGGACTTCACCAACTCGGTGGAGGACATACAAGCGCGGCTGGCGACGGTGCGCAGCGGGCACAGGACGGCGCTGCTGGACGCGATTTATTTCGGGCTTGCGAAGATGAAGGATGCGCGGCACGAGCGCAAGGCGCTGCTGGTGGTATCGGACGGGGGCGATAACCGGTCGCGGTATACCGAAGGCGAGGTGCGCTCGCAGGTGCGGGAGGCCGACGTGGAGATTTATTCGATCGGCATTTTCGACGCGTATGCGGCCACGCCGGAAGAGCGCACAGGGCCGGCGCTGCTGGACGAAGTGAGCGAGGAGACGGGCGGGCGGATGTTTCGCGTGGACGATCTGGCCGAGATGGGCGACATTGCGGAGAAGATTTCAACCGAATTGCGGAATCAGTATATGGTTGGATACCGGCCCAAGGACCTGACCCGCGACGGTAAGTGGCGTAAAGTGAAGGTAAAGGTCAATCCACCTCCGGGATTGCCTCCACTGACTGTTCATGCTCGCACCGGTTACTATGCGCCCTTGCAATAATGCGGTTCTCGTGGTTCTCTTGTCCGCAGTAGCGCTTACGCTGCCGGCGCAACAAGCACCCACTCCGACAACTCCGGCACAGGCTCCGACGGGCCAAGCTCCGCCTCTGACTGTGGACCGCGATCCGGTGCGTTCACCGGACCCGGATGTGACGGCGCCGGCCGGAGTTGCGGGTCCTTTGTCGAAGGAGGGCTCGGGTTACGTTCTGCGCACCGATGTGGAAGAGGTGGTGCTGAACTGCACCGTGCTGGAGGGCAACAGGCTGGTTCCCGATCTGAAAAGGGAGGACTTCAGCGTCAGCGAGGATGGGGTGAAGCAGACGCTGATCAGCTTTCAGCACACCGATCTGCCGGTGTCGATCGCAATTGTGGTGGACAATTCCGGTTCGATGTCGCGGAAGCGGCCGGCGGTGAACAAGAGCGCGCTGGACCTGATCGAAGCGTCGAATCCGCAGGACGAGGCGTTTGTGGTGAACTTCTCGGATGAGGCATTCATCGACCAGGAATTCACATCGGACGTGAACAAGCTGAGGGACGGGCTGGGGCACATCGAGTCGCGCGGCGGGACGGCGCTTTACGACGCGGTGGTGGCGTCGGCGGACAAGCTGGTGGCGGACGCCAAGCG
>PMWR01000578.1 GCA_003166055.1 Acidobacteriaceae bacterium | reverse complement strand
GATCAACTGCCCTACGGCCTGGGGTCGAACGACATCGGCCTGGATCGCGGGCAGCTTGGCCGAGGGCGCGTGGTGCATTTTTCTCGCGTGGGCGGAAAGCTGCTGCTGGTTGAGCCCAACCTGATGTACCGCTCGTCTGCCGCGGCGCCGGAAGAGCGAATGGTGGTGAAGCAGTCGTTTCCGGAGTCGGTGCTTTGGGGATTTCCTGTCGATGCGGAAGAGAACGGCAAGCTGCTGGTGGACGCGACGGCGTTTTTCCTGCGCGATGCGCACGGGGTCGCCGAGCAGTTGCAGCGCGCGGGCCAGGGATCGTACAAGCTGGACGCAAGCCGCAGCGCGCTGGCCATGGACAGTACCAAAAACTTCCCGAAAAACACCGAAGTTGAGGCGGAGCTTACGTTTACCACGGACAGCGCGCCACGCGGGGAGTTTGTGGCCGAGGTGACACCCGATCCGCACGCCATCACTGTTCGCGAACATACTTCGTTGATTGAGCTGCCGGGGCCGGGCTATACACCGCGCCGGTACGACGTGCGTTCCGGATACTTTCCGGTGAACTTTAGAGATTATTCAGCGCCGTTGGGCGAGCCGCTGGAGCAGCGCTTCATCGAGCGTCATCGGCTGATAAAGAAGGATCCCAATGCTGCGGTCAGCGAGCCCGTCGAACCGCTGGTGTACTACGTGGATCGTGGCGCACCGGAGCCGATCAGGACGGCACTGGTGGAGGGCGCGCGCTGGTGGTCGACGGCGTTTGAGGCTGCGGGCTTCAAGAATGCGTGGAAGGTGGAGGTGCTGCCCGAGGGCGCCGATCCAATGGACATCCGCTACAACATGATCCAGTGGGTGCACAGGTCCTCGCGAGGCTGGAGCTATGGCGAAGCGGTCACCGATCCTCGAACTGGCGAAATCATCAAGGGCCAGGTGACGCTGGGGAGCGGTCGTTCGCGCCAGGACTACATGATCGCCGAAGCGTTGCTTGCACCGTATGCCGGCGGGAAGCCGATTCCGAAGGACATGGAGGCGATGGTGCTGGCGCGGACGCGGCAACTGGCGGCGCATGAAGTGGGGCACACGCTGGGGTTGCAGCATAATTTTGCGGCGTCTTCCGTCGGGCAGGGGGTGAGCGTGATGGATTATCCGCACCCGCTGGTGACGCTGGATGCGAATGGGAAGCCGACGTTAGACAAGGCTTACGCGGTGGGGATTGGCGCGTGGGACAAGGTGGCAATCCAGTATGGGTACTCGCAGTTTGAACCAGGCACGGATGAGGCAGCGGCTCTCGACGGCATTCTGCGCCAGGACGAAAAGGACGGCTTGCGCTACATTACCGACGAGGACGCGCGGCCGCTGGGCGGGGCGCATCCATTTGCGCATTTGTGGGACAACGGCCCGGATGCGGCCGACGAGCTGACACGGATACTTGCTGTGCGCAAAGCGGCGCTGGCGCGGTTTGGCGAGAATGCGATCAGGACCGGCGAGCCGATGGCGGAGCTGGAAGACACGCTGGTCCCGCTTTACCTGCTGCATCGCTACCAGACCGAAGCCGCGTCGAAGATTATCGGTGGATTGAATTACCGCTACGCCGTGCGCGGGGACGGGGGTATGGTGACCGAGGCGATCCCCTACGCCGAGCAGGTGAAGGCGCTGCATGCGGTGTTGGAGACGCTGAAGCCGGAGACGCTGACCCTGCCGGAATCGCTGCTCAAAATACTGCCGCCACGGCCACCGGACTATCCGCGGACGCGGGAATCCTTTGGCGCGCACACCGGGCTGACCTTCGATGCAGAGGGACCGGTGGAGGCTGCGGCGGGGCTGACGGCATCGCTGCTGTTCCATCCGGAACGGGCGAGCCGGCTGGTGGAGGACCACGCGCGGGATGCTAAGACGCTGGGGCTGGAAGAGGAGATTGAAGCGGTACTGAAGGCGACGTGGAAAGCGCCGCGGCTCAGCGGGCTGGAGGGTCAGACGCAGTTTACCGTGGACGATATTGTGCTGGATCATTTGCTGGAGCTGGCGGCGGCCGGTGGCGGTGCTGGGATGTCGGCCGGTGCGGCGTTTCCGGCGGGGGTATCTGTGGCGGGCGGAGGAGGAAGAGGCGCCGCATCGGGTGAGGCGCGGGCAATTGCGCTGGCGGCAGCGGTTGGGCTGGAAAGCTGGCTGAAGACTCAGGCCGGAAGTTCAGAGGCTGCGGCGCATTTTGCGGCGGGAATTGCGGAGATTGAGGAGTTCAGGAGGGATCCGGCAAAGTTTGCGCCAGCGCCGGAACTTGCCACGCCGCCGGGACAGCCGATCGGCAGCGATGAAGATGGAGACGGGTGGTAAGCTGGCCGGCAGAAGCTTATAAGGCGCGGAGGGCATCATGACACGCGGAACGAAGTTCGCAGTATGGATTGCCAGTTTCAGCTTGCTGGTCGTTGCCAGCATATTGGGGGCGCAGGATAAGGGGTCGAGGGCCCCGTCCCATGCGAAGGCGACGATTCGAGCGCTGGTCGACAGGTATATGCAGTCGATCGACGATGCCGATCCGAAATTGGGCGCGACAGTGTGGTCTCCGACGCCGGATGTAACCTTCATCAACCCGCTGGGGCACGAGCATGGCTGGGATGAGATTGCATCCGAGGTGTACGGGAAGCTGATGGGGCAGAGCTTCGCAAAGCGCACGCTGAAAAACGTGGGCGACGTGAGCATTCATGTGTATGGCGACGCGGCAGTGGTGGAGTTCGACTGGGATTTTGTTGCAATCCTGCGCAGCGACGGAATGGTTGTTCACACCACCGGCCGCGAGAGCCAGGTTTATGTGAATCTGCCGGGAAAAGGTTGGCGGCTGGTGCATGTTCACTACTCGGGGCCGGCGGTGAAGGAACCGGGCAGCGGATTCTAGAAAGAAACAGCATGAAAAGCCCGATGGCGGACGGTTGGGCTTTGTGGTCTCCCACCCATCGACCACCACCCCAGCGACGAAGACCTGTCGCTGGGGACCCCGGTGACGCTCGATGGATGGGGCACCCGCAGTTTCATCCCCCTAGTACCTACTTGCATAAA
>PMWR01000238.1 GCA_003166055.1 Acidobacteriaceae bacterium | reverse complement strand
GACCCGCTGTACCGCGGACGTCCACGTCAGCATTTTCGAAGGAGCCCCGGGTGAAGCGAGGCGAAACCCGGGGAAAGCACCCAAGCGAAAGTCCCGCGTCCTGGAAGGGACGCGGTGAACGTACCTTGCGCGTTTGTCCTGTCGCCAGGCCCGCAACCAACCCGGTGCGAGTCTCCCGCGAGCGTCCGCCCCACCGCAGGTGGTTTGCCGATTATTTCGATGCGAAGGCGCACAATCATTCCATGCACATCACCAGCCGCGTCCCAACCGCCCGCGCCTCCCGGGTTCAATCTGTCAGGGATGTGGCAGGTCCGTACCCGAGCCTACCCCCCATAAAAACAGCGTTTTTCGGCAGTGAAACTGTGAAGCCTCCTCTAAATCAATAAGAATCAGTCTCATACGAGATCAAATCTCGCAGGAACACAGAATCGCGGAAACCGTGAAACTGGGGCCTCAAAAACAGCAAGGGCGCCCGCTCGGGCACCCTTGTCACTCCTGACCGATCCAAACGTCAATACGGAGCAACCTGCAAGTCTTCCATTTTGAAGCTCTTGCGGAACTCCTCCATCTGCTTCTTCAGTTTCTCCATCTGTTTCGGATCGACCTTGAAGTCCTCAATCTTCATATTCTTGCCCAGCTCGCCCATCTGCTTCTTCAGCTCATCCAACTGCTTCTGATCCACCGTAAAATCTTCAATCTTGATCTTGTCCCGCAGCGCCTCAGCCTGCTTGCGCAGCATCTCAGCCGCCGCCAGCGCATCGCCCTCCAGCTCCGGGTCAATCTCCGCCATCAGCGGGCATTCGCCGGAGCCAAAGACGTCCTCCATCTCCAGCAACCCCGTCTTGCGCTTCGAATCCACCTGCATCGTCAGCGTCTGCTGCTTCCTGTCCCGCAAAATCGTCACCTGAACCGGCTTGCCCGTATTGGCGTGCAGCGCCCGCTCCCAGTCCGCCGAGGTGGAAATGGATTCTGTTCCCACCTTCAAAATCACGTCGAACGCCTTCAGGCCCGCCGCCGCAGCCTCGCTCTTCCGCGCCACCTGCTTCACCATCAGCCCGTTCGGCACGCCCAGGTACTCGGCCATCTGCCCGGTCAGCGGCTCCACCAGCGCGCCCACATTCAGCGTGCTCCCAAACAGCGGCATCTTGAACACGCTCGGCGCCGACGCATCGCCCGTCCCCGTCAGCATCCCCAGCGTCGACGGCGACGCATCGTCTCCGCTGTGGCCAATCTTCTTCCAGATATCGTGCCCCAGCACGCGGTGGTCAACCAACTCCACAGCCATCGTCTGCACATTGCCGTCCCGGTTGATCTCGATGCTCACCTTGTGCCCCGGTGGAATCTCCCTGAGCATCCGCTTCAGTTGCTCCGCCCCCTCCACGTTCTGCCCGTTCAGCTGGATCACCACGTCGTTGACCCGTATGCCGGCCTGTCCCGCGGGCGCGTCGTGGTCGATGAGCGTGATAACCGCCCCACGAACCTCCTTCAGCTTCAGCGCCTGCGCCTTCTCCTGGTCCACATCCACAAAATCCACCCCCAGGTACCCCTGCGAGCTGGATGAATGTAGAAGCATCGGATTGGGTTCCTGCATGATTTCCACCATCCCAGCCATCTGCGCCAAGGCGCCCGGCGGCGTCATCGCCAGCCAGACTCCCACCCCCATCGTCGCGACAATCCCAACACTGCGATACGGCCTCAAAAGGTGCTTCATGGTTTCTTCTCCCGCGGTTCCTTGTTTTCAAGTCCGGCTTTCCAGCCCGCGCTCTCTTGACTAAGACGGCGCGGTTACTGGATCGTTAAGCAGGTTTACTGAATCTCCGGCACCCGTCTCAATACCTGTCTCGAAACGGTCCGGATCTGGGGGCTCTGGTCTGAATTGGCAACCGTGTGCAGCACCTGCTGCACGCTCGTATCCGCTTCAACCGGCTCCAGAATATTGATAGCCTCCGTGCGTATCCGGGGATCGTTATCGTTCAACAGCGCTTCCAGCACTGCGTCCCGCACCCGCACATCCTGGGCCACATATGGTTCCAATCCCTTGAGCGCCTTCTCGCGCACGCCCTCGTTCTTGTCGTAGCGCAGCGCCACCATCAGGGCATCGCGAATGCCCGCCGCCTGGCAACCGCGCCCGGCGCGGCACTCGGCTGCCATCAGGCCCACCGAGTCGTCCCGCACCCCGGCCGAAGCCGAGTTCTCGCTCGCCAGCATCAGCAATTGCCTGATCGCAGGGTCCTCCAGCGATCCCTCCATCCGCTGCGGCACCACCTGGTTGTAGCTCACTTCCACCAGGTCGCTGTTCGGTTGCCGCACAATGCTCGATATGTTGGCGATCTCCGCCGGCGCTCTCTGCGTTCTACCCGCCCCATTCAAAGCAGACACGTTCGCCGCGGCCGCGGCGCCTGTCTGCACGGTGTGCGCCGCCCGGTTCTGCGCAGCCTCGTAGCCGGCCAGGCTTCCCGCCCCTGCGCCCACAACCAGCAACAGGCAAGCGGCCACCGGCGCTGCCTGCATTCTGGCAAAGTTGTTCATCATTTGCTGGCCCAGGCGTTCAAACCAGCGCTTCGGCGGAATCGCGTCCAGCGCCTCTTCCAGCCGCATCCGGGAACGCGCCACCAGGTTCGCTGTCGGTTCCAATACCGGGTATGCGTCTGCCAGCACCCTCAGCGCCCGCAACTGCTCCCGCTCTTTCCGGCATTCGGGACAGCCCGCCAGGTGCCGGTCCAGCTCATGCGTCTGCTCGTCGGCCAATTCGCCGTACGCCGCCGTCACAATTCGCTCATGTGCAAGTTCGCAATTCATCGCCACGTCCCTCCAGCCTCAAATGCCCTGCTCCAAGTCCCCACTATCCGCATCCCGTTTCGGGATTGCCGGGGAAAACCTACCGCAACTCCGCCAACTGTGCTCGCAACTTCTTGGTCGCCCGGAAGAGCGTATTCTTGGCGGTCTCTTCCGTCGTGTTCAGCATCTCTCCGATCGTGCGCAGCCGGAGACCCTGGTAGTGCTTCAGTTCAAAAACCATCCGTTCACGCGGCGTCAGCTTGACCAGAGCCGCCTGAATTTGCTGCCCCAGCACCTTCCGGTCCAACTCCTTTGACGGGTTCGAAAACGACCGGTCGTCGGAAACCGAAGCCAGCAAATCGATCTCGTCTCCGGAGTGGTCCACAATCACCGCGTGGTCTTCCCGCCGCGTCTTCTTTCGCCGCAGCTGGTCCAGGCAAAGGTTGGTCACAATCCGGTAAATCCATGTATAAAACGAGCACTCGAAGCGGAAGTTCCCGATATACCGGTAAGCTTTCAAAAACGCTTCCTGATAAATATCCTCAGCGTCGTGCTCGCTGCCCGTCAGGTGCAGCGCCAGTCGCAGAACCTGATGCTCATACTGCCGCACCAGCGCATCGAAGGCCGCCCGCGAGCCCGACTGCGCCTCGCGGATCAGTTCCATCTCCGGCGCGCGCGCCTGGGCCTGCTCTTCCGCCCGCGTCAATCCTCTAGAGCTCAATCCGCTCGGGCCAGGCTCGTTCCCGCCAGCCCCGTCGCGGCCTCTGCCGTTCGGTCCCGTCCCGTCTGTTGCGGCCGTTGCACTCATACCTGGGGTAGATTGTACCTGCCCCACGGCTGGCCACACCAAAGCAGCCGCTCCTGCAACCGGCCAAATCGGATAACTCACCGCTTCCGTTGCCATCGAACCCCTGCTCCGGGAGATTAAAGATGTCCGCATTCGAACAGACGCGATAAGCGCGCATTAGTGAGCATTCCCGCGCATCTATTGAACATTTGTTCAGCCTCTATTGAACATCTGTCGGGCCCCGTCCACCGCAGGCGGCCGTCCCGGAGGGACTGCAGGAAAATAGCCCCGGGTGAAACCCGGGGAAAGCACCCCAAGCAGAAGTCGCGTCCTGGAGGGACGCGGTGAACGTACCTTGCGCCCTTTTTCTGGCGAAAGGCCCACAACCAACTCGCGCCGGGTGCCCCCGGTCGCTCGCCCTTGGGGACCGGGGAAGGAATGAACCCCATGCGAGCCTCCCGCGAGCGGGCGCCCCACCCCAGGTGGCAGTACACTAAAAATCGATGACCGGAAACCTCTTCGCCACTCCCGACGCCTCCGCTGAAGCCAGCCAGTGGTTCACCGCCCATTGTGATGGAGGCTCTCGCGGCAACCCCGGCCCCTCCGGCTACGGTGCCGTTATTGAGGACGGCAAAGGCCGCGTAGTCGCTGAATTGAGCGAGTTTCTCGGCATCCAGACCAACAATTTTGCCGAATATCGTGGCCTTCTAGGCGTGCTCAAGTGGGCCGCCCACAACCGCGTCCAGCGCCTCCGCGTAGTCTCCGACTCCGAACTGATGGTCAAGCAGATGCAGGGCAAGTACAAGGTTGCCAGCCCCATCCTGCGCCCTCTTTATGATGAAGCGCGCAAGATCGCCCGCGGTTTTGAACGCTTCGAGATGACCCACACCCTTCGCGGCGGCAACAAGACAGCCGACCGCCTGGCCAACGAAGCCATGGACAAGGGAATGGGAAAAACAGCAGGTCAGCAAGCCAGCGGATCGGCAAGTCAGCAAGCCGCACGGCCCTACGGAAAGCTTTCGACCACTGGCCCAGCCACCCCGCCCGCCAAACCCGCCCGTCAGGTCCTCGAAGGCTACGTCAAAGGCGGCGTAGTTCACCTGCTGGAAGGCGATCTCCCCGACGGCATCTTCGTAAAAATCATCCGCGAGTAACATCGATCAATCGATGTAAACTCTCTTCCATGACCCAGAAGCTGAAACGTGCAAGACGCCGGTTTCGCGCGCACCAGAGTCCGCATGTAGTCAGTCTCGATGGACTGCTGCTTGCCACATTCGGCCAGCGTGTCCTTGGCTACTTCGTTGACCTCGTGATCGCCGTCGCCCTCTGGTTTCCCTTTGAATTCGCCTGGCGCAAATTCATCCTCCATGAGACAGAAATCCGCATCGTCTGGGATTTTCATGAAGCAGGAAACATCATTGCGATGATTCTCTACTGGGGATTGGCCAACTATTTCGGCAACGGCCAGACGCCCGGCAAATGGGTCGCCCGCACCCGCATAGTCTCTCTCACCAGCGAGCGCATGGGCCTCTGGCAATCCATCGAGCGAGGACTTGGCTATGGCGCCGCAGTCCTTGAGGGCGGTATCGGACTCCTCCAGTTCTTCTGGGATCCCAACCGGATGTGCGCGCAAGACCGCCTCGCCGAAACTATCGTGATCGACGTCAGAAAGCCCAGGCACGATTAGGAACACCTAACTCCGCTAAGCCCTAACATAATCTACGAACCGTAATTCGCCACAACCCTGACCACTTTCCCGTCTGCGGACAACTCCATATACTCCGCCGTGTGCGTCCCGTTTTGATTGGCGTATACCAGCACCACGCTGCTCAATCCAACAAACACTTCTTCAAGTCGAAAATGGAGTTCCGGATAAGCCTCAAGCCCACGCTCAAAGTACGCTCTCAGGGCCGCCTTTCCAGTCACCTTCCCATCCGCAGCCCCCAAAAGTCTGGCCGCAACCGGCGACGTCAGTTCAACCTCATCCGCATAGTGCGCCAGGATCAGTTCCAGATCATGCGCATTCCATGCGGCAACCCATTCATCCGCGAAGCTCGATGCTTCATCTCTCGTCACGCCCATTTCTCCGTCGATCGTTCAGCAGTCACTACCAGCAGGTTGCTGTTCCCTGCTCTCTGTTCCCTNNCCCTATTCCCTATTCCCTGCTCTTACCCCTGCCGACCCAGATCGTTCCGCCAAACATGTCCGCCCCGCTCCAGCAGCCGGTCTGAGCACTCCGGTCCCCACGACCCGGCAAAGTAGTTCGGAAACACTCCCGGCTTCTTCGCAGCCCAGGCCTGCAAAATCGGCGTATACAGCGACCATGTCGTCTCCACGCCGTCGCGATGCGAAAACAACGTCTGATCCCCCAGCATCGCGTCCAGCAACAGCCGCTCATACCCGTTCGCGCTCGACTTCCCAAACGCCGCCGCGTAGTCGAAATCCATATTCACCGGGCAAACATCCATGTTCGACGTCGTCGGCACCTTGGCCCCAAACCGCAGCGCAATCCCCTCGTCCGGCTGTATGCGAATCGTCAGCAGGTTCGGCTGAATCTCCTGGCACGGACCGCTCGCGGCCATCCGGTTAAAGATCAACAGCGGCGGCTGCTTGAACTGAATGCTGATCTCCGTCGCCCGCTTCCTCATCCGCTTCCCCGCCCGCAGATAAAACGGCACGCCGGCCCATCGCCAGTTTTCAATCTGCAGTTTCACCGCCGCATAGGTCTCTGTACCGCTTTCGGGATTCACACGCTCCTCGTCCCGGTAACCCACCACGTGCTCACCGCCCACCAGCCCCGGCCCATATTGCCCGCGAACCGCGTTCAAAATCCCAATCGGCGGAATCGACTTCCACACCTTCAGCTTTTCCTGCCGAACGCTCTCCGCCTCAAAACTCGAGGGCGGCTCCATGGCCACGAAGCTCAGCAGCTCCATCACGTGGTTCTGCACCACGTCGCGCAGCGCGCCGGCCTTTTCATAAAACGGCCCACGGCCCTCCACTCCCAGCGTCTCCGCCGCTGTAATCTGCACGTGGTCGATGTAGTTCCGATTCCACACCGGCTCAAAGATCCCGTTGGCAAACCGGAATACCAAAATGTTCTGCACCGTCTCCTTGCCCAGGTAGTGATCGATGCGGAAGACCTGGCTCTCGTGAAACGCCGCGTTCACCTGATGGTTCAGTTCGCGCGCCGAGTCCAGGTCGTGGCCGAATGGCTTCTCGATCACCACCTGCACTTTCCCCTGCTCCGGCTGCGCCATCCCTTGCGCTCCCAGGTTCTCAATGATCCCGGCAAAGAACTCCGGCGCCGTGGCCAGGTAAAACAGCCGGTTCCCGCCAATTTCTTTCTCCGTGGCAATCCGCTCCAGTTCCGTCTTCAGCCCCGCATAGCTCTTGGGATCGTCGAAGTTCAACGGAAAATAGCTGATCTGCTGCACAAACTCATCCAGCTTTGCGTCGCCTGCGTCCACGCTGCCAAACTCCACAATCCCCGCCCGCATATCCGCCGCAAACTCATCGCCCAGCGGCCGACGCGCCACGCCCACAATCGCAAATTTCTTGGGCAGCAAATCCACCTGCCGCAAGTGAAACAGCGCGGGAAGCAGCTTCCGCTTGGTCAAATCGCCCGACGCGCCAAAAATCACCAGGA
>PMWR01000076.1:183-7143 GCA_003166055.1 Acidobacteriaceae bacterium | reverse complement strand
GGCGACCAGATTCGCGTCCAGGTAAAGATCAAGGAAGGCGACAAAGAACGCCTCCAGGCCTTTGAAGGTCTGGTCATCGCCATCAACCGCGGCCCCCAGGGCACCTTTACCGTTCGCAAAATGAGTTTTGGACAGGGCGTCGAGCGCATCTTCCCCTTCAATTCCAAGGTCATCGACAAGATTGAGAAGATTCGCAGCTACCGCGTCCGCCGCGCCAAGCTCTTCTACATCCGCGGACTGCGCGGCAAAGCCGCCCGTCTCAAGGAAGTCGATCGCGTAACCGGCAAGGTTCGCGCCTAAACCCATTTCAGCCCAAAATTCCATCAAACCCCCGGCTCCCGCATCCGGGGGTTTTGCTTTTGGAGTGGAGCGCCGCTTCCCTGAGTCCTTCCTCGAAACGCTGCACGCTATAATTCGCTCAAAGCCATGCGCACGAGCGACTACAAGATTCAGGTTACAGCAGACTCTGTTGATGTCGAGTGCGATGTTCCCCTTCGTTCATCGAGATTCCCAAAACCACAGCCTTCCCCGCGCTCGATCGGGAGCGCCTTCGTTCTGTTCGCCTTGGTCATGCTCTACCACTTCTGCTTTGGTCACGGGCGCGATCCGAGTATCTGGAGAATCGTTGTTGACTCGCGATCCGGCTCGGTAGATTTTGTCTCCAACTTGATTCCCGTTTTCTTGCCCCTGGCACTGGGAGTCTTCTTGCTCGCTGTGGGTATTCGACACTTCCTGCCATTCTGCGAGCGGCTGCACTGCGATCGTTCCACGCTAACCTGGTCGAAGATCCCATGGCTGAGCTTTGGCTACCGCAGGGTGACGCGCTCCATCCCAGTGGCTGAGATAGTCCGTGCATCCTACGCCATCGTCTACAAATCAGAAGGCTATTACGGGATTGTGCTCGATACGTATGACAAGTCATGGAAGACGTTTTGGGGAATCGAATCGCCGGAAGCCAACCGCATTCTTCGCGGCCTCAAACAACTCGGCATCAACGTCTATCACGACCCGGAAATGCGTGAGGATATCCGCGAGACGCTTCGTGACAGGAGAGCTGAACTCTAGGGACCAGTTTTCCTTATCTGGTGAATTCCCACGCTGGTTATACTTTCACTAATGGCCAAGCCCCCTCGATGCAGCTTTGCGCTTGAGAAAGCCGCCCGCAGCAACGGCGCCCTCCGCATCGCCGGCCTCGACGAAGTAGGCCGCGGTCCCCTCTTCGGCCCAGTAGTCGCCGCAGCAGTCATCCTTCCCGAGAGTTGCCGCTTCCGTGGCCTGACCGACTCGAAATTGCTCACGGAAAATCAGCGCAATGAGCTCGAGCCGCAGATTCGCCTCAAAGCCATCGCCTGGGCCATCGCTGTCGTCGACGCCGAGACCATCGACCGCATCAACATCCGCCAGGCCTCGCTCCTCGCCATGCGCCAGGCCGTTGAACAGCTCACCCTCAGCCCCGACTTCCTCCTCATCGACGGCCGCGACTCCATCGACTGGCCCTGCCCCCAGCAGCCCGTCATCCACGGAGACGCCATCAGCCTCTCCATCGCCGCCGCCAGTGTCCTCGCCAAGGTCCACCGTGACCGCCTGCTGGTCGAGCTCGACAGCCAGTTTCCCGGCTACGGACTCGCCAGCCACAAGGGCTACGGCTCCCGTGAACACCTCGCCGCTCTCGCTCGCCTCGGCCCCACCCCGCTCCACCGCAAGACCTTCCACCCGGTCGCGCAGACCGCGTTACAATTCACTGAAAACTGATTCTCTGCCGGGAGGTACGCTTTGGCACGGCTGCGTTTGTTTTCGGCTCTGTCCCTCGCCTGCCTGGCCCTCGCCTGCCTGGTGCTAGCCGGCTGCAACAAATTTCAGCGCAAGAAGCCCGATCCCACCAAGGGCGTGGTCACCGGCATCGTGCTCTGCGCCGACACCGGCAAACCGGCGCGCTTTGCCACCGTCACCCTCTCCGCCGCGCCCAAAACCGGCGAGAAGAACGACCAGGGCGACGCCCTNNGCCCGGCCGCTATTTTGCCTTCGCCACCCTCGAAGGCTATCTTGATCCGGTCATGGGGCTCGACCCCGCGCAGCTCATCGCGCTCCCCAGCGACCGCGATCGCCACCAATACGCCATCGACCAGTGGAAAGATCACCTCTCCGAAGTCACCGTGACCGTGCACCGCGTTTCCGACATCTCCCTTGAAATCGAGCGCGCAGCAGAAATCTCCGGAACCGTCACCTTCGACGACGGAACCCCGGCCATCGGCATGCGCTTTCAGCTCCTTCGCAAGACAAAGAAGGGCGAGATGGCCAGCGTCGGCCTGCCCCTGATGGATACCTGGTCCATCCACGCCGTCAGTGACGGACACGGCCACTTCAGCCTCACCAACCTGCCCGCCGGCGAGTACGCGGTGTGCACACTGATGCCGTCCGAAGCAGAAAACTCCGCGCCTCGCGTCTGCCTGGGAAACACATTTCGCAAAAAAGATGCAAAGACCGTAAAAGTGCAGGCCGGGCAGACAGTCGACGGAGTCGACATCGAAATCCCACTCTCCGGATTGCACACCGTCGCAGGAACCGTGACCGCCTTCGCCGACGGACACTCTCTCAACCACGCAACCCTGCGCCTGCTCTATGCCGACGACCGCGAAGCCGCACGCGAAACCGCCCTGCTTGAGGACGGAAGCTTTTCCCTTGAATATGTCCCGGAAGGCAAGTACATTCTGCAGATCTCTGGCGCTATGGACGCAGTGCAGAAGGTATCCGAGCCGGATGCCTTAGCTGCCAAGCCGGATGCCGACATCCACTACGCCGATAAGGAGATTCCGCTCATTGTGATGGACGACATGTCCGACGTCAACCTGGCTGTCTCTCCCGCGTCCGCCTCTGCCACAGGCTCCATACCGGTCGCGCCGCCAGCAGCACCGCCAGCACCACAGTGAGCCGCAGCGGGCTCAACACCCCCGGCTTCACCTGCCACCAATAATGAATCGCTCCGCAGATCGCAGCCGCATACACCAGCTTGTGCAAGCGGTTCCAGTTCTTCCCGCCCAGTTTGCGAATCGCCCAGTTCGTCGATGTCGCCGCCAGCGGAACCAGCAGCAGCCACGCCGCCACGCCAATGGTAATGAACTTGCGCTTCACAATATCGTCAAGCATCGCATGCACATCGAAGCTCGAATACAGAGCCACATACGTCAGCAGGTGCACCGTGCCATAGAAGAACGCAAACAGCCCCAGCAGCCGCCGGAACTTGATCAGCCAGTTCAGCCGCGGTGACAGCCTCCGCACCGGCGTAATCGCCAGCGAAAGAATCAGCAGCAGCAGCGTGTTATACCCGGTAGTCAGCGCGATCTTTGACGTTGGGTCCGGCCCCAGCGTATTCGTCACTGCCCCGTAAGCCAGCAGCCCCATCGGCCATAAACAAGCCACCCAGGTCAGCGTCTTCAAAACAACAAGCGTCGATCGTTTCATAACAGTTGACCGGCCAGGGAGCAGCAACCTAATCCCTATTCCCTATTCCCTATTCCCTTAGTCCCTTAGTCCCTATTCCCTATTCCCTGTCAGTAATATTTCCTCAAATTCATCCCGTTATACAGCGACGACACCTGGTCCCCATACCCGTTAAACATCAGAGTCGCCTGTCGCGGCGCATAAAACGGCAGCCCAATTCGCCGCTCCGTCTTCTGGCTCCAGCGCGGATGATCCACGTTCGGATTCACATTCGAATAAAACCCATATTCATTCGGCGACATCTCGCTCCATGTAGTCGACGGTTCCTTCTCCACAAACTTGATCGCCACAATCGACTTACCCGACTTGAATCCGTACTTCCACGGCACAGTAAGCCGCACCGGCGCGCCATTTTGATTTGGCAGCACCTCGCCATACAGTCCAAACGTCAGCAGCGTCAGCGGATTCATCGCCTCATCCATCCGCAGGCCCTCAACATACGGCCACGAAATCTCGCTGTCCGACGCCCACTTCTCCACGTGCTTGTCATAGTAGGAAACAAACTGCACAAACTTCGCCGACGGCAGCGGATCGCACTGCTTGATGAACTCCGAAAGCGAATACCCCACCCACGGAATCACCATGCTCCACCCCTCCACGCAGCGATGCCGATACACGCGATCCTCGAGCGGCCGCAGCTTCAGCAGCGCATCGATATCGAACGTCTTCGGCGCCTTCACCTTGCCTTCCACGCGCACCGTCCACGGCCGCGTCGGCAGCACTCCGGCATTCTGCGAAGGCTCATTCTTCTGCACGCCAAACTCATAAAAGTTGTTGTAGTGGGTAATGTCCTCCTGGCTGGTCAGCGCCACGCCCGTCGTGGTCAGCGGACTCTTCACCGTCTGCAGCTTGGTCCCCGCCAGCGCGTGAATGCGCGGCTCAAACACCTCGGCTACTCGCTCTGCGCCAAGCGCCGCCGCCCCCGCGGCCGCCAGGCCCGATGCCGCTCCGCGCATGAAGCTGCGCCGATTCAGATAGTGCTCCTTGGGTGTGATGTCAGAAGGCGGAATATCGGACGGTTTACCAATCAGCATGTTTTGACCTCGCGCGGGGAAATCTCGCTCTCACTCAATTAGACACGCAACAGCGCCCCCAAGTTACAGCATACTCAGAATCGATTGGTGCCCCAGAGCCTGCCGTGAGCAGTGTCGAAGGGTCCGGATTTTCGGACCTGGGAGATCTGAGGCGCCCATTTCCCGAACGACAAACCTGAAAGCTGATAGCTAAGAGCTAAAGGCTGCTTTTCAAAAACGGCCAATCCCCCAACCGTTTCGCCCTGAACAGATAAATCGCCGTCCCGCTCACCGCAATCCCCGCCGCAACCGCCAAACCCTCCAGCGCCCTCGTCCTGTTGACCAAAATGAACACAAACCCCGCCATCGCCAGCAGCGGCGGCAGCGGATACAGGGGCATCCTGAACGGCCGTGCCAGCTCCGGCCTCTGCACCCGCAGCAGCATCACGCCCGCCTGTTGCAAAAAAAACTGCAACAAAATCCGCGTGATCACCAGCAGCGTAATCGCCTGCGTCAGCGTCAGAAAGCAGAACCCAGCCGCCACCACCCCCATCGCAATCAGCGACCGGTGCGGAATCCCATGCTTCGGGTGCACCGCCGCCAGAAACTTGAAGTAGTTCCCATCCCGCGCCGCCGCATACGGCACGCGCGAGTAGCCCAGCAGCAGCGAAAAAATGCTCGCAAACGCCGTCCACACCACCAGTCCCGCAATCGCGTACCCGGCCCACCCGCCAAACGCCGACCGCGCAATATCCGCCACCAGTTGCACCCGCACCGGGGCGCTCTCCGTTGTATGTGAAGCCGCGCCGCCGAGCGACGGTAGCACCGCCAGGTTCATCGTCACGTAAAACGCCGCAACAAACATCACCGACAGCAGCACCGCCCGCGGAATCGTCTTCTCCGGCCGCCTCACCTCGCTGCCCAGAAAGCAGATGTTGTAGTAGCCCCAGTAGCAGTACGTCGTCAGCAGCGTGGCCTGCGCCAGCCCGCCCAGCGTCAGGCTCAGCGGCACGGCGGGCGACGCGGGCAACAGCCCGCCGCCGCCAATCGCAAAGCCGGAGACGATCACCCCGGCAATCGCCGCCAGCACCCCGGCAAAGAGCACCCAGGCCAGCCGCGTAATAGAACTCAAATTGCGATAGAGCAGCGCCGTAACCAGCAGGCAGGCTGCGGCAGCGGCGAAGTTCGAACCGTGCAGCGCGGGCAAGGCGGCGAAGGGCGCTTGATCCAGCCCCGGCCAGAACCACGCCAGAAAGCTAGCCAGGCCGATGCAGCCCGAGGCGATGGCGAGCGGCGCGGTGAAGCTCACCTGCCAGACGTAGAGAAAGCTGAGCCAGTTTCCGGCGCGCTCCGGGCCGTAAATCTCGCGCAGAAAAGCATACGATCCGCCAGCGCGCGGGAAGGCGGCGCCCAACTCGGCCCAGACCAGTCCATCGGCCACCGCGATCACCGCGCCCAGCACCCACGCCCACATCGAGAGCCGGTAACCCGCCGCGGCAATCACCAGCGGCAGCGTGATGAAGGGGCCGACGCCGATCATCTCCAGCATGTTGAAAGCCACGGCCGAGCGCAGGCCGATGCGGCGCTGGAGGGGGGCGGCGGAGTTGGAGGAGGCCAGGGGCATGAGGCTCTTTCGCTCCCCGGATTGTACACTGGCGACAGGTATGATTCGAATCGAGCAAGCAATTCGTGCAGTCGTATTCGCGGCTCTTGCGAGTCTGATGGCAGCGGGCGCGTTGCCCCTGATGGCGCAGCAGGCCGCGCAGCCAGTGGCAAAACCAGCGTCCCAGTTGGCTTCCATTCCTCTCCCCGAGCCCAGCGAGATCGCCCTCCCCTTGCCCGAAGACCGGGGCGCGGCGGCTCTGGAACAATCGCTGCGACGGCTCGGAACCACCGCCAGCGTGATGATGATCGTCGCCCATCCCGACGACGAGGACGGCCCGCTGCTGACCTGGCTTTCGCGCGGCCTGGGCGCGCGCGTGACGCTGCTGACGCTGAATCGCGGCGAGGGCGGCCAGAACGCCATCTCCGCCGACGCCGACGACGCGCTCGGCCTCATGCGCACCAACGAACTGCTGCGCGCCGATGAGTTCTACGGCGTCAAGCAGCTTTGGGGCACGGAGGCGGACTTCGGCTTCTCCAAGACTCAGGAAGAATCCTTTGCCAAATGGAGCCACGACCGCGTGCTCTACGACGCCGTGCTGGCCGTCCGCCGCGAGCGCCCGCAGCTGATCGTCTCTACCTTTGTCGGCGGGGTCAGCGACGGCCACGGCCACCACCAGGTCTCCGGCGAGATCGCACAAGAGGCCTTCAAAGCCGCAGCCGATCCAACCGTCTTTCCAGACCAGCTTAAAGACGGCTTGCAGCCCTGGCAGCCGCTGGCCGTCTACTCGATGGTCCCCTTTGCGCCCATCACCGAGAAGGGCATCTTCGACTACGCCACCGGCAA
>PMWR01000076.1:0-138 GCA_003166055.1 Acidobacteriaceae bacterium | reverse complement strand
CTCTTCCACAACAGCAAGGTCAATATCGAAACCAGCATCGCCGGGCTGGCGGCTCTTGTGAAGAACAATCCTCCCGAATGGCTCACTACTGGTCTGCACAAGATTGATGCCGACGCAAGGCAATCTAGTAATGCCTTG
>PMWR01000292.1 GCA_003166055.1 Acidobacteriaceae bacterium | reverse complement strand
GCGAGGCGGAGCCACGCCAGCGACTTCTTTGTGGTGACTTCCTGCGGCGAATGCGCTGCTTGCGAGTTTCCACTCACATTCTGATGATTTCTCTTGAGATTTGGAAGGAGTGTCGACCATGTCACAATCTTCTCGCACACGTAGTTTGACGTTAGGTGCTGTTGCCGCAAGCATTCTTGCATTCGCCGGTTGCCCGGTCGCCGGCGGTCAGGCCCTGCGCGACGGGAGCGAACTTTCCGGCCCGCCGCAGGCCAACCTCCAATACCAAACAAGGGAGCCGCGGCTCTGTAAGCCAGTGAACTCGCCGCCGACTCCAGGCCAGGCGGCTGCCCTGGTCCAGTGCACCATGGATCATGATCGCGCAACAGGCTTGTTCCTGGTGCAGGAAGTGATGATCACGATGGGCGCACCGCGCGCGTACGTGGTCGATCTCGACGGCGAGTTGACGGAGGTCGACGCGACCGCACCGGTCTATCCGCTCGTAGGCAGCCTCAAGCACTACTGGTGCAGCCCCGTGGGAGTTGGATACCCGGCCGGAAGAAACTGCACCGTGAGCCCCATGCCTCAAGCCGCAGGCAAGTGCTGGAAGACAACATTCGGCGACTGGAAATGCAGCTTGACCGGTCCCACGCCAAACCAGCGGACCGGAATGCCTGGTCCGGCAACTTACTAGTCAATTCAATGACAGAACTGACAGGGGATTGAACAAGGAGCTCCGCGGCCTCGATGCATACAAAGACAACGCGCAAACAGTCTGCACTCCTTGGCTTCCTTCTTCTAGCCATTGCCTGCGCTTGTTCGCAACAGTCTGCGCCTGCGGATCCTGCCGAGGGAATGGAACTCGTGCTTCAACTCAGCTCGGCTGTATCGCCGGACGCAGTTGCCGACGAGGCCGTATTCCAACACTATGGCCTCGAACGTAGTGAAAAGCTTCTGCTCGCAGTCGTATCGACCGGTCGAAACCCGGCTGCAACAGCTAACGACTGGGTCGTGATGCACCGGGCTCTCGATGGCCTCGTCGAGCTTAACATTGACCGGCGGCGGTTCTTCATGGCCAGCACCTATGCCAACATGCAGGACTCCGCCTATCGTAACGACGAAGGCGACTATGGGTCAGCGCTCGCGGCAGCGCGCCAGCCACTCAATCTCCAGTAGCGAGCCGGTGTCACCGCGACCCTCTCCGATCCCTGGCAGCGAGTCTGCGCGGCCGGAACCACCAGGAGCATTCCATTGGCCACCCGCCCTCCAGCCGCACTCGCAATTGCAACCTCGTAGACGCCGGTGGCTTCAAGCGGCAGCGGCTTCCATATACCCTCCGACGTCAATACCGCTTCCAGNNGATCAAGTGCAGCGACACTTTCCCACTCACGCACTGTCTCATTGCCGCGCGTCAGCGTCATGGCATAATGGCTTCCCATTGCGGGTGGACTGCTCAGCAACACCGCGAATGCGGTTTGCACCATATTTTTCAGTTGGCTTTGGTTTGAGGGCGCAACGGAAGAGACTCCTTCCACAAGGATCGGGTTGCGGCATGGGTTTGTCGCTGTGCCATCGCAGACCGTCCGCTGGCGCGCCATGCTATCGTCGCGCACAATCGTGATCGCATCGCCTGCCCGATTCGACCCAGCCGTAATCCTGGCGCCCGCAATCAAACATTCTCCGCCCGCTACCAGCCCGGTTGTCCCTTGCAGGCGCCACTGCCCTTTACATCCAGGACGTGCGCAAATAATTGCTGCTGGCCATGCAGACCCGCTGCCGCCACCGCAAAGCACCAAAGCAGTGAATCGGCACGGACGATGAAATTGCGGCGCATTCTCGCGACGGTATCACACCGTGCTAATTGCATTGTGAGCACGACTGCTCGCGGCGCCTCAAACCGGGTACTGGTGCTGTTTCAAGGAGAATTCGGGCGATTCATTGAACACCGATGTTCTCCCGACCGTCGAGCGCCTGCAAAAGAAGATTTGCTTGCTGGTAAATTGGAGAGTACGGTCTTGTGGCAGGGCAGGCAAAATGGATAATCAGGCAAAATAGAGGGAAGCCCCCTTCAGAATGAGGAAACATTGAAAACAGTTCTGGCAACTGTCGCAATATCCCTTCTGCTTTTGTCGTGCGGTCATTTGGCTTTTGGTCTGGTGAGCCCCGAAGACCTGAACGTGCAACTCATCCAGGCCGCCAGGACAGGAAATACCGCTGCGGCACAGCAGGTCCTCCCTTTTGGCGCCAGCGCCGATGCCAAAGACGAAAACGGTGTGACAGCATTGATGTGGGCGGCCGGCAACGGCAACATCGCGGTGATGAAACTTCTGCTGGACAAGGGTGCCAATGTTGCTGCGAAAGACAAAGATGGGCATACAGCCTTTGACGGAGCAAAGGCGAACGGCCAAATTGAAGCTGCGAAGTTGCTGCGGCAGGCTGAATCAGCCCAAAGAAAATCAGGCGCGGCCCAATTGGGTTCGACAACCCCAAAGTGAAGAGACGTCGAGTTGGATTTGACGGCCGGCATACCGTATTCGCGCCAGCAGACGATTCAGCTCACAAGCAATCGCGTCGAGGCCGAAGTCGTGCGGGACTGTCGAGCAACTGGTAACTGACGAGGGGCCGGTGAACGAGGCTGAACTCCGCATTGCGCCCGGCAACTGCTCTGCCACCGCCGATGTGATTTGGCGTGCATTGAAGGGACTCCAGTCACTCTGTAACAGGGTTGGGACTGAGGACGAAGGCGTCATTGGACTGGCCCGCCGCGGATGGAATAATATTGCTGCCCAGCAGGTGCATCGCAGGAGAGATGCATCCATGGATGCCCAGAGCGCACGCGAAAGAACGATTGAGGCTTACCAATTGCACGCGGGTGTGCTGCTTGCCTATTCACATCGATTGACGCGCGACGATGCGCTCGCGCAGGATGCGCTCCAGGAGACATTTCTGAGGTACTTCCTCGCGTTGGCGCAGGGCGAAGACATCCGGAATGTGCGCGCATGGCTGCATCGAGTGGCCCACAATTACGTGTGTGAGACGCTCCGTTCGGCAAGGATCAGAACGGCAGTCTCTCTCGAGGACGCCGGCGAGGAGCGGCTGCGCGATGAGCGGAGCATGCCCGACGCCGACCGCGCGGCCGACTGGATTGANNCCAGACTGCTTCCAGCAGAGACGTTCATTTTGAAGCTGAAGCGGCTTCCGGACTCGATGAGTTGCAGACACGCTTGAACCAATGGAGCGATCTGTGGAGCCAGGATACCGATCCGGCAATCCGCACCGCTGCGCAAAAGCTGGTGGCAGAGCGGCTTGCGCGTTGGATTGAGCGCTGTTTTGGTCAGCACGTGGAGAGTGCTCTGCGCGGCAAAGGCACCCCGATTTCCCTGGCCTCTTCCACACCGATCTTTACTGCATTTCTCGGCCGGCGCGCCACTCGGGAACTCTCCCGGCGCGTTTTGCAGGATATCTGACGAGAACTCATGCCACGACTTGTACGCTTAATCTGGATTGTGCTCGCGTTGCATCTCACACTGGGCCTGATTGCCTACGCGCATTTCCTTGTGACTGGGCAATATGCGGTGTTGGGCTGGTACTTTTCAGCGTTGGGCACGCCATTCTTTCTGGTGATGACGTCGACCGAGTGCTGCGTGGCCATCATCTGCCGATCGTGGTTTGAATCTGACGAACCGATGCGGCTGGCGTGGGGGATGATTGCCTCCGCTGCATTGGCCCGTTTGGCCGGCGTGGTGCTACGGGCGATTTCAGATGGGCATTTGCCGTGGGGTAATTGGCACCAGCTCAGCCAGCCTCCTGGCGCCTTGTTCGTCAATCTGAACCAGTTGGGGCTGGTGATTGGCGGGCCGCTTTCCATGGCCTTTCTGGCCTTCGGACTTGGCCGGGTGCTGAGGATTCAGCGCAAATTCCGGCTGGTTGGATCGTTCACCCGCGGAGACAAGGCTTTACTCTTCCTGGTCCTTGCTTTCTCCGTTAGCCAGCTTGCCATCAACCTCCCACTCTTGATGAAGCATCCGTCGCTCGGAACCATCCTGCTCTGGATGAGCGATCCGCTGTTATCCATTTTGCTGATTGAGGCGATTCTGGTACGCCGCTCGGTGATCCGCATGGGGCAGGGCCTTGTTGCCAAGTGTTGGGGCATGTTCGCGCTGGCCATCGTTATCACGTCAGTTGGAGATGCCGCCATCTGGGCGGACAACCATGGTTTTCTCTCGGAATCCATGACGGCATTGAGCTGGTACATCTGGTTTTTCGCTGCCGCAGCCTTTGCAAGCGCCCCTGCATATCAGCTTGCCGCCATCTCGCTTTCCAGGGAAAGCAGCGTAAATCAATTAGAGAAGCGGTAAGCGAGTTCAGCGCGACTTCCCTTCTAACCCAGGGAATCACTAACTCTGAACAGGCGATATTTCCTGATTTCCAATCGAGATGAAAAAGATTCGTCATTCTGTGTAAAGAAAGCGCTTCCCTGATTCGTCCTATGAACACTTGATGGGGAAAAGAGGGCTCAGCGCTTGGGGGAAACAGGTACGGACCCGACATGCGGGGTAAACGATTTCCCTGCATGCCAGCGTTCGCGACCGATTGTGTTCCAACGATGAAGCCGTCTTTCCCGCCAAGATTCGCAAGGGAATCTCTCCGGCGCATCGCACGAAGCGCCTGATGGGTCGTGAAGCTTGATTCCCGTTGCATATTNNTCCATCTCTGGCCGCGTAGCCGACCCTCAAGGCAGTGTCGTTCAAGGCGCACATATCTCCATTCAGGACGTGGATACGGGCGTCATCACGACCGCAGTCACCAACCAGTCCGGCGAATTCATCGTCACGGCCCTGCCGCCCGATCACTACACAATCATCGTCGAATCGGCGGGTTTCGACACCGCGAACGTCCCCGCATTTGCGCTCGATATCGATCAAAAAGCGCGCTTCAACATTCCCATGAAGGTGGGCGCCGTTTCGACGAACGTTGTGGTGAACGACTCCGCACCCGTTTTGCAACTGCAGGGCGCTGAGACCGGCCAGGTAATCGGGACGAGAGAGATCGAAGACCTGCCGCTCGACGGCCGCAATTTCACCAGCCTCATGCTACTGGTGCCCGGTGTGGGCAGCGGCGGCGGTGGCAATAATCTGAACCTATCGGTCAACGGCCAGCGCGAGTTCTCTAACTCCGTTCAGATCAACGGCACTGAAGTCACCGGCAACCGCAACAACGATACCAACATGGTACCGAGCCCAGACGCGTTGCAGGAGTTCAAGATGGTCACGTCCTCCTATGCCCCGGANNTATTTCTTCTATCGCCCCACGGCGACGGCGGCTAATCCAGCAGTTTCTCCGTCGGGCACAGTGCCCGCGCTGCAGCAAAAGATCTACGGTGCAACTTTCGGCGGGCCAATCAAGAAGGACAAGGCGTTCTTCTTCCTCGCATTCGAGGGTAACCGGCTGCAGAACAACTTCTCGTACTTTGACAACACGCCGACGGTCAATCAGGTGAAGTTCGACAGCGCCGGCGACGCCGACCTCTCCGGGCTCACCGACCCTGAGTCCGGAAACCAGATTCCGATCTTCAATCCGTTCTTTTTCGAGAACAACTATTACAGCGAGCAATTCCCGAACAATCTCATTCCAGCTAACATGGTCAGCCCGGGCGGCAAGCAGATTCTGCTCAACCTGTTTCCCCAGCCTCTCAACACAAGCCCCGGCGTAACTGCCTTCTATGAGAATTTTCCGGTGAGCCAGGCGTACACCGACAACAACAACGTAGCCAACCTGCGAATGGACTACACTCTCTCACCGAAGGACCGCATCTACCTCACATACGATGCCGAGCAGGGAGACACTTCCACCGCCGACCCCTACGCCGGCCACATCCCCGTGAAGAATGGCGGCAGCGGCGATAGCGGCGACCTGACCAGTTTCGAAAACAACGTCATCGCTCTAAAGTCCGACCACGTTTTTTCGGCGAACCTGCTCAACGAGGCAGGCGTCAGTTATTTCCTTTCCACAGTGTCGCAGAATAGCCCGCTGGCCGGCAGCATGCTCGCGAACACATGGAACATTCAAAACGTCGTGATTCCAGGCTTCCCATCCACCAACAACCTGCCGCAAGTTCAGTTTGGCACCGGACCGACAGCGGGCGGTTCTACCTACAAGCCTCTCACTTTCCGGGATGTGAACCTTAGCTTCGTTGAAGCGCTGACCTGGACGCGTGGCCGGCACAATGCGAAGTTCGGCTATGAGTACAGGCATCTGAACTCCCATCCGAATTTCTCACTTTTCCCAACTCCGTACTGGTACTTTGGCGGCCCAGGTCAGGCGCTTACAAGCGATCCTGACTACGGCTTCTACGATCCAAACTCCCTTTACTACAACGGCGGCAGCGAAATTGCCGACCTCCTACTCGGTGTGCCCGAGGTTGCATATCAGGGCCTTCAGCTTACCAACGCAAGCACAACGGCTAACGAGCACAGCTTTTATCTTCAGGACTACTGGCAGGTCACGCCAAAGGTGAATATCACCTATGGCCTTCGCTACGAGTACCAACAACCTTATGTGGAAGCCAACAACAATGAGGCCAACTTCGACATCAACACGCTCCTGATCAACCTTGCCGGGCGTGGGGGCAATCCGCGGTCGCTGGTGAACTCGAACACGAAAGACTTTATGCCGCGTGTTGGATTGAGTTATCAGCTTCTGCCAACCTGGGTGCTACGGGCCGGCTTCGGCATCTTCTATTCGCCGGAGAACGATGCGCGCGAGGACATTCTGACGAAAAACTACCCGTTCTTCACCCAGCAGGCTTTTTACAACAGCGACTACTACATTGGGTACATTCTCGATTCAGGCTCACCCCGCTCCACATCCATCACGATTCCCAGCGGCGCTTCCAGCATTGATTTGACAAAAGTAGCCGGCGGCAATTCTCAGACCGTGTACTCCGAGCCAACCGACTTTCCAACTGCATCCTCGCGGAACTACAACCTGACAGTCGAGAAACAGTTGGGAAGAGCCACTTCAGCCGAAATCGGTTATGTCGGTGCGAACACGCGGAACCTGTCCTATTCGGTGGGCAACTACAACGTCAACAATCACCTTTCGTCGGCGATCGGAAATGTTCAGGCATTGATGCCGAGCGGCTTCAGCAACTACGACTCTCTCCAGGCCAAGATCAATCGCAGCTTCCAGAACGGGTATAGCATTCTGGGCTCCTACACCTACGCGCATGGCCGCGACAACGGACCAGCCCCCTTCGATCTGGGGAAGGGTGGCAACTATCCACAGAGCCCGTTCAACCTGGTCGCGGAGTACGCTAACTCCGACACCGACTTACGCCATCACTTTTCCGCAAGCCAGATCATCGAGTTGCCCTTCGGCCACGGGAAGCACTGGCTATCGAACGCCACCGGAGCAACCCAGTCGATCCTGGGCGGATGGCAGTTGAACAGCATCACCACGCTGCAAACCGGCAAGCCATTCAATGTGATCAGCAACGGTGAAAACAAGTACTATCCGGGATTGCGGCCCAACCTCACCGGAAGCGCCAAACAGGGGCACCCGACAACTTCGGAGTGGTTCAACACGAAGGCCTTCTCAATCCCCTCGGGCCAGGCTGCTTCCACCAATCCTGGGAAAACCCTGATCACGGGCGATTCTCCGCGCAATCCCCTTTATGGCCCCGGCTACACGAATGAAGACCTATCGCTTTTCAAGGTTCTCACTTTGCCGAAAGAGATGAAGTTCCAGATTCGCATCGAGTCCTTCAACCTGCTCAACACGGGCCACTACGACAACCCTGTCGGCGACATGAATGCCGGAGCAAAATTCGGCACCATTCAGGGTGGATACTATCCGCGTGTGATGCAATTTGCAGGACGGCTCACCTTTTGAAGCAAGGAAGAAACTTCACGGTTTCTCGTGAGTTATTCGTGTTACGGTCCTGGTATCGCTGCCGCTGAGTAACCGCCGCCACGGCAGCAATAGACTGGTCCGCACCCACTTTGCTGCACCCTGAACACTGTGCCGGACCGGCCGCATAGGAGATGCCAAAATGAGGGTGCGCTTGTCTCGATTTCTGTTTTCTTTACTTGCGACGGGCGGCTGCGCATTCGGTCAGGCTATCCATTATCTGGATTGCAGCGCCGGGAGCGATGCGGCAGACTCGCTCACGCCGAGGACAGCATGGCGTAGTGTCGCGAAGGCAAGCGCCTTCACTTATCAACCGGGAGACAGTCTTCTGCTCAAGCGCGGCGCCCGATGTGAAGGCATGTTGTGGCCCAAAGGCTCGGGCACTGAGCAAACACCTATTCACATTGCCGCATACGGACAAGGAGCTTTGCCGATTATCGTGGGCGGCGGAGAGTCAGCGGGGCTGAGGCTCAACAATCAGCAGTACTGGGAGATCGAGGACCTTGAAGTCGTTGGCGGCTCGCCGTACGGGATTCACATCGGCGGCTCCGCGCCGGAGATGCGCCACTTCAGAATTACGAATGTGGTGGTTCACGATGTGACAGGCACGCCACTTACCAAGGACTCAGGGCTGGTGGTGATTGCTCCGGACGACAATGCAAAGAGCCGCATCGACGACGTGATTGTGGATGGAGTGACCGCCTACGGTACTTCGGAATGGGCGGGCATCATCGTGAATGGCGCAGGATTTGATGCGGCCGATGGCCAGAATCGCGGCGAGCATATCGAGATTCGGAACTCCGTGGTTCACGACGTGGCGGGCGATGGCATTCTGCTGGCGCGTGTCGCGCATGGCGTGCTGGAGCACAACGTTGCCTGGTACACCGGCATGCAGGAAAAAGAGACAATCGGAACGCCCAACGCCATCTGGGAGTGGCGGTGCAAGGACTGCCGCGTGGAATACAACGAAGCCTATTTCACTGATTCGCCGGGCGTGGATGGCGGCGCGTTCGACATCGATTATGGCGATGAGAATAATTATCTCGATCACAATTTCGGTCATGATTCGCAGGGCTATTGCATCTCTGTCTTTGGAGCAGAAGGAATGAGCGGAAATTCGGTTGATAGTCAGGTCCAACATAACACCTGCATCCACAATGGCCGCAGTCCGCGCCTGTCGAAAAGGCAGGGGGCAATCTTTCTCTATACGTGGAATGGAGGCAAGCTCGATGGTGTTGAGATTGCGAACAATACCATTGTGTGGGATCCCGCGGTGCGCGTACCTGCACTTCAATCGACTGCCGAATTCTCGGGCAATCACGCCAATCGATTTCGAGACAACACAGTGATCTCTGTGTCGCGGTCGTTCGTGTCGTCGAGTGCCGGCGTCCAGTTTTCCGGCAACCATTATTGCGCGCCCGACTCGGCCGCCGCATCCTCCACAACAGAATCAGACCCTGCAGCGAACAAACCCGATGAAATGTGCGGCTGCCTCACTGAGTTGCTGCGAAAAACAGCGGTACCTGATCCCAACGTAGCCTCCGCCCGTCCAATGGTCTTCGCTTCCGGTGCTCACTGGAAGCTGGTCTCCCTGCTTGCTGCTCCTGGAGACCGGGTTGCAGGAGATTCGGGAGCAGCCGCATCGCGGAGCCAAATGGTTCTGATCGAGAGCATGATGCGCCAGTTTGGAAGCCTTGGCCTGGAAAGCGTCGTTGTTCCCGAGCATGCCATCGCGCAGGACGCGCTGGAACAGTGGCGTGTGGATTGGAACATTGACTCGGCAGTCGAGATCGACGCGACCGACGCAATCGGATTGCGCAAATTCCTGAACTCACCCAAAGCGCCGCTGCTGCTTGTCTCTCAGGCCGGTCAGGTTGCTGCAAACTGGCAATATCCAACAGCGCCGGCGGATGTATGGCTCCAGATTGAAAGCCATCTGGGTGCGCCGGCAGGAGCGCAGCAGATGCCCGCATGTCAGAACTCGATGGAGGCCCGATGATTCGTGAGCGCATCGGCATCGCATTACTCGTCTGGCTCGCGATGGGCGCCACGTGCATTCATGCCCAGGAATTGGCACTCCATGATGGCGACCGGGTCGTCTTCTATGGCGACAGCATCACGGCTCAGCGTCTTTATACGCGTTTTGTTGAAGACATCTTCCTCACCCGCTACCCGCAGATGCACATTACGTTCTGGAACGCGGGAGTCCCGGGCGACACTGCTTACGGTGGCTATACCGGTGATACCTCAACGCGGTTGAGGCGGGACGTACTTCCCCATCGGCCAACGGTGATCACCATCATGCTGGGGATGAACGACGGCTACTACATGGACTTCAACCCGAAGTATCTTGATGTCTTCAAGACTGGTTACGCCAAGCTGCTGGATAGCCTTCAACGCGAATCGCCTGAACCGAAAATCCTACTCATCTCTCCCACCCCTTACGATGAAGTCACGCACGGCACGGAGTTCGCACGCTACAGCAATACGGTGAGCCGCTATTCCGCTGCTGTGAAAGAGCTGGCAGTATCGTCGCATCTCGGTCTCAGCGATTTCAATCAGGTTGAAACGAGCCTGCTGAATGCAGGAACACAGAAGAACACCTCGCTGGCGGCATTGCTTGTTCCGGACCGCATCCATCCCTCAGAAGCGTCGCATTGGGTGATGGCTGCCGCCCTTGCGCGCACGTGGGGAGTGTCGCCGATTATAAGCAGCGTCGAGATTGATGCCGCAGTTGCAAAAACGATCGCAGTCGAGAATTCGGAGGTGGCCGATCTCAAGGCGGCCGAAGAAAAATTGCAGTGGACGCAGACAGACAAGGCCCTGCCGCTGCCATTGTCGTTGGACGATGCAATGATTCAGTTTGTTCTTGGCATCTCCGGATTGGAAGAGATGGATCAGCAGTTGCTTCGTGTGAGTGGTTTTCCCGCGGCGCGATACACGCTGAAGATCGATGGGAAGAGCATCGCTTCATTCACGCGGGAACAGCTATCGTCTGGCGTCAATCTCGCAGTCTATGCCACGCCGATGGAAAGCCAGGCGCGGGGCGTGGACGGAATCGAGCTGAAGCGAACAAGATTGGACGAGGCGCACTTCATTCTGGCGATTGAGAATCCAAAGATTTCAAACGATGCGGATGCAACCCGCGCGATAGAAGCAAAGGACGCGGCCCTTGCCGCGGAACAGCGCGCTGCAGCACAGCCAAAGCCGCATCGGTTTGAACTTTCTCCGGAGTGAAACGCAGCCAATCGGAGGGGACCTTTGAAGCCGACTCGACCTTCATTCGATTCCGAGCGACGCATGCTTCTCGGTGGCCTCGCAGGCGCGATCATTGCTGGGGCTATGCCGGGCTCCGCTCCGCACCTCTTTGGGCAAGAGTTTCCATCAGGCGGCCCGGCGCCCGCTCGCGATGAGGTCGAACGTATGCTGAAGCCGCTTTTCAGCACGAACGACCCGGCAATCTGGCGGTTGCTCACAGATGCGTACGCTGAATGTGTCTTGGGCAAAATACACCCACCCGATCCGCCCCTCGCGCACAGTTGGATCGTCCCCGGGGGCGGCTATTACGCACAGTGGCTCTGGGACACAATGTTTGTACTCGACTTGCTCTCCATCCTCCCTGGGCAGCAGGAGACAATTCGTGGCGTCTTCCAGAATTACTGGGACTTCCAGCAAAGGTGGAACGGCGCGAAGCCCGCATTCATGCATGGAATGGTCGCGAATTTCATGGCGCCGTTTGACGCACCGGCGGAACGCCAAGGCAAGCAGTGGAGGACGTTTCCCGCCTACTCGCAAGCGCCTCTGCTTGCCTGGGGTATGGAACGGGTTTCCCTGCGTAATCACGATACGGAGCTTCTCCATGCCGGGCTTCAGCCTTTGGAGGATTTTCATGAATGGTACTGGCGCGAGCGCGATGTGACTGGATGCGGCCTGATTGGTGTCGGCGCATATAGCGGGGACGCGCAGCACGCGCGCTATGAAACATACGACCGAGAGGTCGATCTCGATGACCTGCACATGACCCCTCATCCAGGCCGCGGTGCCGGCCCGCGGAACGGCCCATGGTATGGCGATATCCTCATACCTGCGAACACGGCCTATCTGCTGTTGTCGGAACTTTCATTGGTCCGTATGGCCACCGTCGTCGGCAATCATGCCATGGCCGCGCGTCGCAAGGCACGTTACGGCAAGGGTGCGCGAGCCATGCGCGTCCACATGTGGTCGCAGGAGCTGGGCTGTTTCCTTGCGGTAAAACGCGACACACTGGCCATGATCCCATCCCCGACGGTGGGCGGCTTCATGCCGCTGTTGGTGCGCGTGCCCACGGCTGCGCAGGCGGCGTCCATGGCCTCGATGCTTACCACTCCCGCGTGGGCCACACAGTTGCCAATCCCCACCGTGGCCACCAACAACCCCCGCTATATGTCTTCCGAGTTCTGGCGCGGAGATGTATGGCCTGCTCCCAACTATCAGATTGCGCAAGGGCTCGCAGCGTATGGGCATCGTGCCCTGGCAGCGCATATTGCTGACCTGACCGTCTCCAATGCGCTCAAGACAGGCATCTCAGAGCGGTACGACTCACGGACTGGCGTGCCACTCGGCGTGAAAGGCCTTGGCATGTCCGCCACAGTCATCACAATGATGCTCGACGGACTAACGAGTCGCTATGAACTGCACACCGTCCCGCCCATGTCCAGCGCTTCGATCCCGCCCCCGGGAAGAAAAGCGGATAGGAGTTAATGCGGTGTTTGCAAGGCGAATGCAGTTTTAGGAATGGGCTTAACGTCAGAATCATGTTCGACATGATATAGACGACCAGGCAAATCTTTGCAACTCGGTGAGAGTTGCCTTCCTTCAGCGGCTTGAAAGTGAACTGAAGCACACAGGGCAAGCCGCAATTCCAGATCGGCCACAGGCAACGATTTCGAGTTGCGGTTGGATTGCTATCCATTTGCGCCGCACGGTGGCGCCGGGTTTCCGCTGCACGAGGGTCGCTTTCGGGAAACACCCATGTCGCGACGAATCGAAAATCCTGGGGTTGGTTTCGTCAACTTGATCTGNNGCGCGCCCGTCTCGACCTACGATGGTAGTCCCATTTTTAGCACGCGCGGAGCTTCTCGGTTCCTCGGGCTGCGCGCCGAGAAGCTAATGAATTGGCGATAAAGTGATCAGGGTCCGGACTATATCCAGTCCGGTACTGGCGGACCGGTGAGATACAAACTCGATGCCCTCGTTGCATTGCGAGAGATCAACAAGGTCGTGGTAGGAGCAAAGCCATGACCGACACCAGTCATGCCATTTCCGGGGAGAGCACCACAGGCAACATCGTACCCAGGGTCACCCAGGACATTTACCAGCAAGCTGTTAGTGAGGAAAAGCGACTTGCCCAAGACCTGGTCTTCNNCGGGGCTCGAACCCGCGACCTCTGCCGCGACAGAGGGCAAGTACTATAAGAATCATAGATTTACAGATCACTTTCCGACATCTGAATGAACCATAACTCCTTTAGAGAGCATAAGGGCGATGAAATTGTACCTTTGTTTGTACCTTTCGCTCCCAAACTGGTCTGCCCGTCAAGGTTCGATTAACCGCTCGTTTCAGTTGAGCTGTAAGAGGACTGTCAATCGAGCAAGCCCTCTCCACATTCATTGCCGATCGCAATCTCACTCAATCACTCGTGAAGCGACCGCAGGCGATCTCCCCTCACCCTGCTGTACAGAGTTGAAAAGACCGTTTACACAAAAAGACTTACACCCTCAAAGTCAGCGCTGCACGCGAAGCTAGCCGAGATCGAATGTCCCCACCCCAAAACCTCCGTTCCACCAAAGCAATGACAGGCGGGCACAGTTTGATTCTTGGCCCGTGTTGCCGTTGTTCTCCACTTTGTGAGATCAAGTGCAGTGATTGCCGTCACATCTAGTACTGCGTGAGCTGGCTCACACTGTTCCTCCATGCAGCCTTCCAGGTTGTGATTTTAAACACCGAGGCCCATCAATGAATAGCAAATGGCGCTCTCTTCCCTTCGCCACTGTGTTGGCTGTCGTTTCGATGTTGGTAGTTCTATCCCTTCCACCCTCCGCAAGTGCCATTCCCGCATTTTCACGACGCTATGGCACCTCCTGCACAACCTGCCACTCGGATTTTCCCAAGCTCAATGATTTCGGCAAAGCCTTCAAAGATGCGGGCTTCAAATTTCCCAAGGATGACGAATCTTTCCTGAAGGCGCCGCCTGTTCTGCTGGGTGCTCCTGCGCAAGCGGAACTGTGGCCGCACACGGTGTACCCGGGATCCATCCCAGGTCTGCTGCCGGTAGGTTTGCGCTACAACACCTACTACCAGCAAGTAAGCGCCAACCGCAACAACTTCAATTTGGCTCTTCCCGCTGGCACTGTTGGCAACTTCATTCCCAAGTCCGATTTTCAGCCTGGGTACTTCAGCATCTTCACAGCAGGCAACTTCGGCACCGGCATTTCGTGGTGGGTGGATGACGACATCAGTGTTGCCGGCGCCAACGCCAATGGCGCTTTGGGGGATGCCTACTTGAAATTCAATGACCTCAGTCGCTTCCTCAAGCTGCCCAAAGACTCGCTCAACCTGCGCGCCGGCCAGTTTGAATTGGATCTTCCCTTCAGCCAGGCGCGCACCTGGAACCTGAGCGGATGGGACATCTTTAGCGAAGCCAATGTCGGAATTCAGAATGGGCTCGGCCCACAGCAGTTTGTCAACAACGGGTCCGCGCTCGAAGATGCGGCCAACGGTATCGAATTCAGTGGTGGCCACATTTACCAGGGCTACCACTATTCGGTTGCGGTGTTTGACCAAAACACAACGGGGTTAACCATCAGCCCACCGAACGTCGCGCCGCAGAACGCAGTTGCTTTCAATTCCGACGCGAACTTCAAGGACCTTTACGGCCGTTTCGTCTACCGCTTCAACCTGGAAAAGGACCCGGTGAGTCGCGATGACGTGCAGGCCGCGGGCGCAATGGGCCCAAGAGATCACACGTTCCTGGCGCTGGGCGCCTTCTACCTCTATGGGCGCACGGCGCAGCCTTTGAGCGGCGTGCTCGCCGATGGCATTACGCCTACCGTACTCACTGCACGAGAGCCTTTCTACCGCATCGGTGGAGACGTCAACTTCAACTATCGCACCTTCAACGTCTTTGGTGTATATCTGGCAGCCCACGATCACAACCTCTTGCCGGTCACCGCGCCGGGAGCCGCTGGAGTCACCGGCTTTACGCCGGGAGCGGCAGCGACATTCAGCGGCGGGTTCGCTGAGGCCGACTACCTGGCTCTGCCCTGGGCCATGACCATCATGCGGTGGGATCAGGTCAAGTCGAGCGCGGACCGAATCAACTTCATTCAGTACGATCCGACCGCGCCACCAGGGTCTTCGTTTTTCTCGCCCTATTCGGCCACTCGAAACCGTTTCACACCCGGTGAGCAATTCCTCATCCACGCCAACATCAAGACCTCGATCGAATACCAGATCATGCCAAAGCAGATCGTCTACAACCCGGCAACCGGCCTGCCACTCACCGGGCCATTCCGGACTAACGCGCTGATTGTGGGGCTGGAATTTGCTTACTAGCGCACCACTCAGGAACACCGATTTTGCAACCAGGAGAACACATGAAAAAAATCGCTCTCGTAACAATCGTCATGACGGCACTCGGCACCGCTGCCTTTGCCGGCACCATTCACGGCAAGGTCTCCGGTGTTAGCGGCGAGTCCGTGGTATATGTTGAGGCCATCGCCGGCAAAACCTTCCCTGCTCCCACGCAACACATCACCATCGACCAGAAGGGACTGATGTTTGTGCCGCACATTACGGCAGTCGCGCAAGGCACGACCGTCGAGTTCCTCAACAGCGACAGCGTCGCGCATAACGTGTTCTGGCCCTCCATCAGCGGCAACAAGAAGCTTGGGCACAACCTGGGCACATGGCCCCAGGGTCAAAGGAAGTCCTTCACATTCAGCGACCCCGGCGTCGTGTCTCTGCTTTGCAACGTCCACCCGGAGATGTCGGCCTACGTGATCGTTTCGCCCACGCCCTACTTCGCGGAGACGGACAAGTCCGGCGAATTCAAGATCGACAACGTACCGGACGGCGCCTACACCGTAACCGCATGGCANNGCGGACTTCACACTCAGCAAGTAAATCAAAGGGCGGAAGAGTCTTCCCTGGCCGCCCTTATTCCCCATCCCCCAATGGGAGAGGTCCCGCATGTTGCAACGCTTTGTCGACAAAAAAGTTGACCGGGATTGGCTGAACACCAACTTTCCCTGCATGATGGCCTGTCCCGCGCACACCAATGCCGGCCGCTATGTCGAGCTCATTGCGGAAGGCGAGTTTGAAGAGGCCTATCGCATTGCACGCGAGCCAAATCCCATGGCCAGCATCTGCGGACGTGTCTGCGCGCATCCCTGCGAGACAGCCTGCCGCCGCGGAGAGATTGACAAACCGATCGCTATCCGGGCGCTCAAGCGATTCCTGACCGAGCGGTATGGTCCGGAGTCGCGACATCCCATCGATGTGAACGCCGGGCGCACACAACCAAAGCTTCCTTTTCGCATTGCCGTTGTGGGCGCTGGGCCGGTGGGGCTCTCTTCCGCACATGACCTTGCGCTGATGGGCTACGCCGTCACCATCTTCGAAGCATCGCAGGTGCCAGGCGGCATGCTCTACCTCGGCCTGCCCGAGTATCGCCTATCCCGCGATGTGGTGGAAGCACAGGTTCGCGAGATTCTCGCCACCGGTGATATCACACTGAAATTGAACCAGGCGGCCGGCCGCGATTTCACCATCGCCGATCTGCGGCGAGACTTCGACGCCGTTCTGATTGCGGTGGGCGCCCATCGTAGCCGCGACCTCACCATTCCAGGCGTAAATCTGGACGGGGTCTACAAGGGCATCGACTTTCTTCTCAACGTGAATCTCGGTTACCGGTTCACCATTGGCAAAAAGGTTCTCGTCATCGGCGGTGGCAACGTGGCTATGGATGTTGCCCGGTCCGCGGCCCGCGAGGTCCTGCGCCAACATGCAGGCGGCGTGGAGAACTT
>PMWR01000517.1 GCA_003166055.1 Acidobacteriaceae bacterium | reverse complement strand
AGCGCCTGCGAGGTATTCAGCTTTGAGGTCAGCAGCAGCCGAAATGCTCTCTGCAACAATTGCAGCCGCTCGGGAGAGAAGCCGCGCCGCGCAAGCCCGATTTTGTTGATCCCGAAGGCCTTGTTCTCGCGCTTGGCCGAGGTAAGCGAAAACGGCAACACATCCTGGGTCACAATCGTGCCTCCGCCGATGAAGGCATATTGGCCCACAATGCAGAACTGATGCACAGGGCAGAAAGCGCCCAGCGTGACGTAGTCCTCGATGATCACATGCCCGGCCAGCGTGGCCGCATTGGCCAGGATGCAGTGGCTTCCCACGTGGCTGTCATGGCCGATATGCACGCACGTCATGAGCAGGCAGTTGGAGCCAAGCCGCGTTACGCCGCCACCCTTCACCGTGCCGCGGCTGATGGTCACGCTCTCGCGGATGGTATTGTCATCGCCGATCTCGGTTTCCGTCGGCTCGCCGCCATACTTCAAGTCCTGCGGCGCTACGCCAATCGAGCAGAAGGGATGAAAGACGTTGCGCGCGCCGATCCGCGTGCGCCCGTCCAAAACCACGTGCGAAATGAGCTTGCAATTCTCGCCCAGCATCACCTCCGGGCCGATGGTGCAAAAGGGACCAATCGAGCAGGATTCCGGAACGACGGCGCCCGGCGCGACGATGGCGCTTGGATGAACGCTCACTCCGGCGTCCCCGCGTCCAAAGGAGGATTGGGTTCGTTCACCCTGGGCACCACAGCGCAGGTGAGCGTGGCCTGGCAGGCCAGCTTTCCGTCCACGTAAGCCTTGCCCTCAATGCGCCCCGCACGCGTGCGGAACGACAACACATCGACCTCAATGCGCAACTGGTCGCCGGGCGTCACGGGGCGGCGAAACTTGGCGCGCTCGATGCCGGTAAAAACCACCAGCTTCTTGTCGCGGTCGGGAATCTCGGCCATCATGATGATGCCACCGGCCTGGGCCATCGCCTCCACCACCAGTACCCCGGGCATGATCGGATAGCCGGGAAAGTGGCCTTGGAAAAACTGCTCATTGATGGTCACGTTCTTGATGGCCACAATCCGCTTGCGTGGCTCAAATTCGACGATCCGGTCGATCATCAAAAAAGGGTAGCGGTGGGGGAGAAAACCCAGGATCTCCTGGATGTCAAACGTCATTCTCTAGCTCCAGATCGCGCATCGGCAGCGCCGCAGCGCACTGGTGAGCATTATATCCAAGGCCGCGGTGGGCTCGGGTCACCTCATGCTCTAAGCCATTTTTGCAATCGGATTAAGAGCAGTTTGTTCGAACCCGGCAACAAAGCCGAAAGACCGCATCCGCTCAGGCCATTCGCGCAGGAACGCGGGAAACGCCTCCGCCGGCATGGGGCGCTGAAACAGGAACCCCTGACCGGCATCGCAGCCGATCTCCCGCATCACTTCAAGTTCGCCGGGTTCCTCAATGCCCTCGGCCACGGTGCGCATCTTCAATTGCCGGGCCATGGCTACTATGGTCTGGCAAAGCGCCCGCATGTCTTGCGAGCGGTCAATGCCGTGGATGAAGCATCGGTCGATCTTCATTGCGTCAAGTGTCAGCTTCTTGAGCACGTTGAAACCGGTGTAGCGCGTCCCGAAGTCGTCGATGACGATACGCACCCCGGCGTCCTGCAATTCATGAACGACCTGGGTGAACAGATCCTCGTCATCGAAGAGCATTGATTCGGTCACCTCGATCTCCAGAATCGTCGGCGCAATCGGAATCTCCACGAGCGTGGCGCGCAAATTGCGGACAAAGTCTTTGGTGTACACGCTGGCCGCCGACGCATTCACTGAGATGATTGGCAAAATCAATCCCATCTCGCGCCAGCGCTGCGTGTCCTTCAGCGCGGAGCGCAAACTGAAGTCGAATATGCGGTGAATCAGCCGGGAGCGTTCGGCGATCGGGATGAACTCGGTGGGCGTCACCGGGCCCCATTCCGGGTGGCTCCAGCGAGTGAGCGCTTCCGCGCCCAGCACCTCACCTGTGGTCAGACTCAACTTCGGTTGGTAGAACGTGCAGAATTGACCCCGGTCAAGGCCTTTGTGCATCTCGACTTCCAACCGGTGGTCGCGCATGATGAGGTTGTTCATTTCGGCTTGAAAGGTCATCACCACGCTGCTCCTGGTCGAGCTCGCGCGAGCGGCCGCAAGGCTGCTGAAGCGCACCAGGTCTTCCGCCGAAGTGGTGTCGGAGGGGTAAAATGCGACGCCTGCGGCTACCTCCGGCTTGATCTCCGAGCCAAGCACGCGCAACGGCTCCAGCGCATCCACCAGCGCCTGGATTCGCGCCCTGTCTCCCCGGTCAAATTTGGAAGCCGCCATCGCGGCCAGGAAACAGCGAGCGCCGAAGCGGCCCAGAAGCGACTCCGCATCTGCCGCGGTGCGTAAAGAACTCGACACATGCCGCGCCAGGCCCTCTGCTCCCTTCGAGCCCCACAGCGAGAACTCCCTGCGCAAATTCAGCAGGTCGATCCAGACCAGCGCAAATTCCTGGCCAGGCTCCGCATTCCGCAGCAACCCGGCCAGCGATTCCTGGAACGACTGGTAATTCAGCAACCCGGTCTGAATGTCGTAGCGCTGACCATAGGCAAGCATCTGACGGTGCAGTTCGTCATCGAGGTTCTGGTCCAAGAGATCCCTCAATCTCTCACCCGAAGCCGCTGAGCCATTGCAATCGTGAACAGCCGGTTGTGGCAGGCTCAGTGGGCGCAGGCGATTGCGCGACGGCTTGGAGGTTCCGATTGCGTTCACACCGGCCGCCACCGAAAGCAGTCTCGCTAAAAATGTCCGATGCATTGAGCGACTTGAAAGTTTGCCGAATGTGTTGAGGAAATCCGCCGCGAACAACTGCCGGGCTTCAGGGGAGTCTCCTAATTTCTAATCATTCCCTCGGGCTGTTTCAAGGGAAAAGAGGGCAAACGGGTACAACTTATGTGCCATTTCCCGGGGAGAAGCTTGAAACGGGATAGGAGAACTGTGCAGCTACTTCTTGATGCGCTGGTTGGCGGCGTCCACGCTCCAGAAGTCAGCCGGCAGCTCCTGGTTATACTTCACATGCACAATGTAGTACTGGCGGATCTCGTCGTCGTTCTTGTAACGGGAGATGGTGAAGGGCGTGGGGAATCCGTCCATCACGTGGTAGTCGTCATACTCCTCGGCGTCAGTGTTCTTGTCTTTGTAAACCGGATCGCGCCACTCGAATGTACGCCGCAACGGCAAATGCGTCTGTGTGTCCGTCTGGATGGTGACGGCCTCGTTCTCCGCCGAGATCAGGGTCACCTGGTCGGCCAGATGCCGCTCAGCCAGGCGCTGACCTTCATAGATAAGAATGGTTTTTGGGTCCTTGAGCCATACCTTCACGACTGTTTCGATCGAGTGATCCCGCCGCCTCAGAAAATCGTCCACCATGTCCTGCGGCAGCGCAGCCTTGCCCTTGTAGGTGACTTCCTGGGCCGTACGCCCCAGGTAAAACTGCACCACGTCGCGATGCTTGGTGTACTCGATGCGGTCGTGGTCAGGCCACTGGTGAAACTCGAAGTACTCCGTGGTGCCCAGGTCCGGCCGGCCATGGAAAAAGGCAGCCACCTGGCCCTGCCGTTCGACATTTTTCATGTTCAGCCAAGCATCTCCGCCCAGCGCCTGCACCATGGCGTCCAGCACTGCGCGCGCCTGCCTGGCATTCTTCGCGCCCTCGTCCTCCGTGGTCTGGGCTGGCGCCTGGGACGGCGTCCGGACAGGCCACGCCAACATCAGTACCGCCAGCCCTACCGCGAAAACTCTGCGCATCTTCGTTATCTCCTCAATCCCGATTTCATCAGCCCACCAGCACCGCGCCGCCATTCACGTTGAGCACTTCTCCGGAGATGAATCCCGCCAGCGGCGTGCACAAAAACAGTACCGGTCCGGCGATCTCCATGGTGGTCGCCGCGCGGCCAACCGGGATGCCGGAAGCGATCTTCGGTCCCAGCTCAGGGTGGCCCAGCGCGGCCGCCGACATCTCCGTAGTCACCCATCCCGGCGCCACGCAATTGACGCGAATCCCCCGAGGCGCCAGTTCGCTTGACAGGCTCTTGGTGAGACTAATGAGCGCGCCTTTGGTCACGGCATAGTCCGCGTGGTTGGCCTCGCCGCGCTGTCCGGCCGTTGAGCTGATCAGAACAATATGCCCCCGAGCCTCGCCCTCCGACTGTGTCTGCAAATCCATTTGGGCAACCGCGGCCTGGACCAATCCGAACACCGAGTCCAGGTTGACGGCCATGGTCCGCCGCCACTGCGCCTCGGCCATCTCCGCGATGGGCGCATCCTCGGATGGCCATATCCCGTGATTGGCCACCAGTACGTCCAGACGGCCAAAGGCGGCCACGGCAGCCGCCACCAACGCGCGCCCATCCTGGGGGCTGCTCAGATCCTGCTCTATCGCTACGCAGCGGCCTGCCCCGCCGCACTCGGCCACCAGCGCTTCGGCCCGCTCCCGCGCCTGGCGGTAGCTGAACGCAACCCGCGCTCCCGCTTCACTGAATAAACGCACCGTCTCCGCGCCAATTCCACGCGATCCGCCTGTGACGAGGACAACCTTGTCCCAAAGAACCAGAGAAACTCCTGCCATAAGGCAAACGCTATCGCATTGTTAGACGAGATGTCGAGGGAAGGGGTGATTCTAGACGGCCCGGAGCACTCGCACCGGCAGCAGAATGATGGCGCCCACCAGTTCCAGCACGCCACCCACCGCAATGCCCAACAGGCGAAACGGCAGCAGCACCAGCCACACAAGGGGATAAAGCACCAGCGCCAAAAGCGCCAGCGGCCAGCAGAGCACCAGGAGAATGCACCAAAGCAGGAACTTGATCATGGCTTTCTCTTCCTCGACCCGAAGGCAAGCGCCCAGAGTGTCATTGATTCATACGCAACGGCGCGGAATCAAGTTCCGGAGCGCGAAAGCAGTATTGGCACTCATTTCTTCCGGGACTTAGCCCTGTCAGCCAGCAGCTTCTTCCGCTCGCGGATCGCTTTGGCCCGTTCCTTCTCCGGCAGGGCCAGCACGGCCTTGGTACGTTTGGGGAGCTTTTCAACGATCAGCGCGTAAGCCCGCTTCAGCTCCTCTTCAATCTCACGTGGCCGCAGCGCATCCCACCGCTCCAACGTGACCCAGTAGAACTTTGCCGAGTAGGGTGTCGGGCGAATGCCGTCCTTTTCCAGCAGCTCGTGAAACCGATCGGCCCCGCAATGGAACGCCAGCACGCCCTCGCCCAAGCCATCCAGATCGGTAGACGCAAACATCTTTCCGCCGATGTCGCGGTCGCCGGCCCAGTAGACCAGGTGATGGCCCCAGTTGACAGTCTCCGCAACATGCGGCAGAGCCAGGCAGATTGCGCGGATGCGCTCGTTGTCCATGGGGAGAGTGTAAGCCGGAAGCTCCAGCGGAGGAAATGCGATTTTTTTGGGCATTTTTCGGCAATCAGGGATAAAATCGCCAATGCGTGCTTTGCACAATCGATTGTGCATTGAGGCGAGGTGCAAATGAGAATACGCGCCACCCAGCTTTTTGCGCTCACATTCCTGCTCACCGGAGCCCTCCATGCGCAGGATTTCGCCGCGACCTGGCAGGGAACCTTCCATGCGGACGGCGAGGATCGCCGGATTGTGGTCCAGGTCGCAAAAGGCGAGGGCGGTGCGTGGACGGCGCCGGCGTGTTTCATCGATTTTCTTCATGACCCGGTGCGCATCGATTCTGTCGCCGTGCATGGACAAATCCTGCAGCTTACGGTGAATGGCGGCAAAGGGGAATTGGAGGGAACGATCAGCGCGGATGGAAAGTCCATCGCCGGAGCATGGACCTGGAATCAGGAGACGTCGCGGATTGAGTTACGCCGCGCCACCAGGGAGACGGCCTGGCACACGCCCTTCAATTACCAGTACCACATGCGGAATGTGACCTATGCCCGTCCCTCCCCGCAGGAGGCTAACATTTCGTTCTCACCCCGGCTGGCTGTGGACTACATGGAGCAGGGCGCGACGGCGTGGACCCGCGAATGGAAGTGCGTCGCCTGCCACACCAACGGATCGTATATGGTGGCGCGGCCCTTGATGAGCCGCCAACTCGGACCGCCGCAAAAAGAGCTGCGCGAGTTTTTCGTGAAGACGCTCCAGGAGGAGCTAGCCACCGATCCCGCCGACATGCGTCCGGAACTGGATTCGACCCAGGCGGTTTACGTGGCCGCGGGCCTGGCGATCTGGGACGCCAATGTGACCCACCGATTGTCCCCAGAGACATCCGAAGCACTCGACCTGATGTTCAAGCTTCAGCGCACAGATGGCGACTGGACCATCAGCGACGACAACAATCCGCCGCTTGAGTCGAGCCGCTACCAGCTAGCCACCGTGGCCGCCCGCGCCGTGGGCAACGCGCCCGGCTGGCTGGCGCGGCAGCGCGGCACACCCGTCGAAGCCAAAGTTAATCTGCTGGAAAGCTACCTGCGCTCCGACCACAAGCGGCAGGGAGATTACGATCGTACCGATCTGCTCTGGGCCGCAACAGAGTTTCCCGGCCTGCTTGATGCCGGGCAGATGACCACCCTGGTCGACATGATCTCGAAACACCAGAAGCCCGATGGCGGCTGGTCGATCCGCAGCTTCGCCGCGCCTGAAGAATGGGGAAAAGGCAATCGCGCTCCCCGGCTCCGCGCCGAACCGGACCTCGCCGACCCACCCAGCGACGGCCACATGACCGGCCTGGCTATCATCGCCCTGCGCAAGGCCGGCATTCCGGCGAGCGACCCCCGCATCCAGCGCGGCATTTCCTGGATTCTGACCAACCAGCGCGCCTCCGGCCGTTGGTGGACCCGCTCGCTCAATACCGATAACTGGCAGTTCATCAGCTACAGCAGCACGGTTTACCCGCTGCTTGCTCTTGCGATGTGCGATGCCTTGCCGCCGACCCGCGAGTAGATCCATNNGATTCAGGCGAATTGATTCAAGGGACGCTGGAGATGCTGATCCTGAAAGCCCTCCTGCGCGGGCCGCTGCACGGGTACAGCGTGGCGGAGTGGATTCAGCAGACCTCGCAGCAAATGCTCAAAGTAGAAGAAGGTGCGCTCTATCCTGCTCTGCACCGCATGGAGTTGCGCGGGCTGTTGAAGTCGAAGTGGGGCACATCAGACAATAACCGCCGGGCAAAGTTTTATGAACTGACGGCGGATGGGCGGAAGCGGCTTGACGCGGAGTCGCAGCGCTGGGCGCGGCTTTCGTCGGCCGTTGCGTTTGTGATGCAGGCTTCATAAGGCGAAAAGAAGAAGCAGGTCCTTCGACTCGCTGCGCTTGCTCAGGATGACAATCATTTTTCACTGGCTCCCAGGGAGGTTACGCATGGCTCAGAATCTGCACGAGTTCCTGCTCCGATTGAAGGCACTGTTTCGGAAGCGGCGCATGGAACGCGAGATGGCCGATGAGCTTGCGTTTCATCAGGCGATGCTGCAGGACAAATTGTTGAGACAGGGGGTTGCGATGGCAGATTTGGATGCAGAAACTCGACGGAGCTTTGGCAGCGCAAGCAGGTGGCACGAAAGATTGCGCGAGTTGTGGCAATTTGGCGGCCTGGAGAACTTTGGACGCGACGTGAGCTATGCCATGCGCGTGCTGCGCAGGTCGCCGGGTTTTACCGTGGTGGCGATTCTGACGCTGGCGCTGGGCGTGGGAGCAAATACCACGGTGTTCTCGATCATCAATGGCCTTCTGCTGCGGCCGCTGGCCGTGCCGGAGAGCGATCGGCTGGCGGTGCTTGGAATCAGCCAGGGAAATCCGCGGATCAACTACACCTTTTCAGAGCCGCTGTTTCGCAGCCTGGAGAGCAGGCACGGGGTGTTTGAGCAGGTTTTTGCGTTTGATCACACGAGCCTTCAGGTGAAGGGCAGCGGCGGAAACGAAAACGTGCCGGGGCAACTCGTGAGCGGGGAGTTTTTTCCCGCACTGGAGACGGCTCCGCTGCTGGGGCGCACGCTGACACCGCAGGATGATCGCAAGGGCGGCGATCCGGTGGGGTATGGTGTGGTGATCAGCGAGGGATTCTGGCAGCGCTGGTTCAATTGCACGCCGAACGTGATTGGGCAGAAGCTTACCATCAACAACGTGCCCTTCACGGTGGTAGGGGTCATGCCTAAGCGGTTTATTGGAGCCGATCCGCTGGAGCGGCCAGAGCTATATGTGTCCATGTCGACAGAGCCGGCGCTGAATGGCGAGCGCAGCATGACGGCGGACGGCTTCCATTCGTGGTGGCTGAATGTGATGGGGCGTATTGGGCCGAACGGGACGCTGCTCAAGGCGGATGCGCAGGTTGCGGCAGAGAGCGGCGCGGTGCTGCATGAGGCCATACCGGATGCGGGATGGATCGCCGACAGGCAAAAGAGGCATTTTCATTTCATTGCAGAAAACGGTTCGGGCGGATTCACGTATCTGCGCCTGCTGTTTCGCGAGCCACTAGCCGTGGTGTTTGCGATGTGCGGAGGGATTCTGCTGCTGGCGTGCATGAACCTGGCGAGTCTGCTGATGGCGCGGGGAGCAGCACGGCAGCGGGAACTTGCAACGCGGCTGGCTATGGGAGCCACGCGTCGCAGGCTGGTGCAGCAACTGCTGGTGGAGAGCCTGTTGATTGCAATCATGGGTACCACGGCGGGGTTGGCGATTTCACCGCTAGTGGGCAAATCGCTTTCGATGGTGCTACTCGGCGGCGAGATCGATATGCAGATCGATACGTCGCTCGACATCAGGGTGTTCGCGTTTGCAGCGCTTGCGTCGGTCGTGGCCACGCTGCTGGTTGGGTTGGTGCCGGCGCTGCAAGCCACATCGGGAAGCCTGAACGAACATATCAAGAGCGGGCAGCACACCACACAGGCGCATGAGCGGAGGCGGATCATGCCCAAAATCATGATGGCCGGCGAAATCGGATTAGCACTCATGCTGGTGGTGGGCGCCGGGCTGCTGGCCTCGAGCCTTGTTCGTCTCTATAAGTCCGGTGCGGGGTTCGATCCGCGCGGAGTTGAGAACATCTCATTCAGCATGGACCAGCAGCCGCTGAAGGGCGACGCGCTGATGCAGTTCTATCAGCAACTGGGCGATGGGCTGAGCCGCCAGCCCGGCGTGACCAGCGTTAGCTTCGCGCGCATAGTGCCATTCACGCACCGCATATGGGACCAAAGCTACTCGTCACCCGGGAGCAAGGACCAGGACATTAACCGGAACGCAATCGGCCCCAATTACTTCGGGACCATGAGGATTCCGCTGTATGAGGGGCGGGACTTCACATGGAACGACACGAAGGCGTCGGGATTGAAGCTGATTCTCAACAAGGCGGCGGCGCAGGTTCTGTTTCCCGATCGCAGCGCGCTGGGGCAGACGATCCTGGAAAAGGACGAAAAAACGACTTTGCAATACGAAGTGGTTGGCGTGGTGGGCGATGCGAAGTATGAAGAGCTGCGCTCGCCTGCGCCGCCGACTGCTTATTCTCCAATGACGCAGGACGATGACGCGGACCGGTCGCGTTCGTACAACGCGGTGGTGCGCGTGAATGGCGAGGCGGGTCCACTTGCGAACACAGCGCGCCTGCTGGGAACGAAGCTTGACCCTGGGATTCCCGCGCCGGTGATGACGTCCATGCAGAGCGTGATTGACGACTCGCTGAGTGCGGAGCGCACCATGGCGCTGCTCGCTGTCTTCTTCGCGGTTTGCGCGCTGGTTGTCACCGCAGTTGGGCTTTACGGGACACTCGCCTACGCCACGGCGCGCCGCACCAGCGAAATCGGCATCCGCATGGCCCTCGGCGCACGGCGCACCCAGGTGGTTGCAATGGTCTTCCTGCAAAACGCGAGAGTGGCCCTTGTTGGAACGGGGCTGGGTCTCATCGCGGCGTTGCTGGCGTCGCGCGCACTGGCCAGCTTCCTCTATGGAACATCGGTACGCGACCCATGGGTGTTTGCCGGATCGATTCTCGCGCTGGCAATCATCGCAAGCGCCGCATCTCTTTTGCCGGCGCTGCGCTCAGCGCGGATTAACCCGATGGTCGCCATTCGCTGCGAATAGCGGTTCGCGATCCGACCTCAGAACTTCGCCTCAAACGCCCGGAAGCGCCGTTCCAGTTCCCACTGCGCGGCGGCTTTTTCGTTCCCATCCAGAAACGCCTTGCACGCGGCGTTGGGCTTGTCGCCGCCCAGCGCTTGCCCTTTGCACGCCGCCGTGGGGGTGGTGAACACATCCTGCGTATCCCAAAGGCTCTTGCCGGGCAGGAAGTCGTGCTCCATCCCCGTCCGCGCCAGTTGCTTCAGATCCTGGTAGGTGAGGTGGTAGTCGAGGGCCGCGCGCACATACTCGTGCGTAATCTCAATGCGGCTCACGCCTTCATCGTCCGTCGAAAGCGCCATCGGCACGTGCGCAGAGCGATAGAGCGGGAAGGGATGGTCGGGGCCCTTGACGCCCAGAATGCCCTCATTGGAGCTGAGGTTGATTTCGACCATCACGTGCTTCTGCGCGAGTTCCTTGAGCAATCCCGGGGCGTCGTCTTCATACATCACGTCCACGCCATGACCGATGCGCTCGGCATGGCCCAGTTCGACAGCCTGCCGAATGTGAAAGCGCAGTCCCTCCGGCGGCACGAGGCCCGGCGCAAGTTCACCGGCGTGCAGGCTGATGGGAACCTTGGGGTAGGCGGAGTGCAGGTAGTTCAGCATCTTCATCTGCAGCGTGTAGTCGCGCATGGAGATGAAGCCGTCCTCCGGCATCACGAAGTTGATCCCCACAAACCCAGGCTCATGCGCGTCCAGAGTTGCCTGCACCGTCTCGAACCCCAGCAGCGTCTGCGCAAAAACCTGCTCCGGAGAATTTCCGCGCAAGACCTGGTAGATGTAGCGAACCTCTACCTGGCAGGCGGGTGTGGCCTGTGGCGTTCCGCAGTGTTCAATATCTCGCCTCAGGCCTTCGGCCGCGCGCACATCCTCGCGGTCCACAAAGACCTCGTCGCGCAACCCAAGCGCCAGCAGAGACTGCCGGTACTGCGCAAAATCCGGATTCAAAGGGTTTTCGTGGGCGATGGTTGCCGCATGGGAAAAAATCGGCGTCTCCATCAGTTCCAGATACTGCTGATTCTGCGCGGCGGACCGGCTCGCAATTTCGTCCACCCATTCACCGATATGCTTTTTCGCAAGCCCCCCAAACCTGCCGAAAGTCGAGAAAAACTGGTCGTGCCCGCTGAACCCCGTCGTGGATACAAAGCTGCGCATCGAGAAGGCATTCACCAGCCGGTCGTAAAGCTCCTGGTTGGTGGGCGTTATATTGCCGGAAAGCTGCGCGGCCGGCACCAGTGACGCCGTGCAGGGAGGCTGGGCGAACTTCAACGCTGCGGGATCGACGCACAGCGCGTCTTCGGCCGCGTCGCGAATGAATGTCTCAGCATAGACCGCCCCGGACAGGTGAACATGCAAGTCGGCGCCCTTGGGGAAATCGGTAAGAAAGGAGTGCAACGCCGGTGCCCCCTTCTGAACCGCAGCCTGGTAAGCCCGCGAAGTGCGCACCTCCGAGCCAGAAGTGGAGATTGGAGCTGGAGGGCCTGGAATGGGCGGGCGGGGTCCGGGCGTCTGAGCGTGAAGAACGGCGACAACGGCAAGGCAAGCAAACCAACAGGCAGGGCGGCGCATGATTGCCATCCAGTGTAGAGCAGGACACACTTCTCTGTGCAAAATTCCGCTTCTCTCGACAGGATTCAAGGACCCGGTTTGGCGCAAAGAATGGGAGTTGGTATACTGTCTCAAGTTGTTTGAGCGCAGTGTTCGAGGATTCGCCCACCTACTCCGGCGACGCCGGATTCCGCGCAAAAATTGCAACTGTATGTTTGCACTGAGGCCAGATAGC
>PMWR01000349.1:50600-78615 GCA_003166055.1 Acidobacteriaceae bacterium | reverse complement strand
TGATTGCGAATACCATAGCAGTTCGGGCCTATTAAGTGTCAAAAAAGTACCATCAAAAATACCATCAAAATTGCTTGGCTGGCCCTGATCTTCGCTGGACTTATTTGGACGGGGATGGAAAATAATGCTTTTTATTACAATAGTTTGGCGCGAACTCTAATGGGCTATCGTAAACTTCCCTGGAACCATGGTTGGCTTTTACCTGAGGAGCCAAAATATAGATTGTTTCAGTAAGCCCCCCCCGAATACCCCCCGTTTTACCTGACTCTTGCTCATTTTCCCTCCCCGGTACTACCATCGAGGCTCCCTTTCCACTTGGCTGCCCGAGTTCCCCTTTGGACAGCTGTGGCAATCCGAGTAAGGGTTATCGGTGTCCGTCAGCGATTCGCTGTTGGGAGGTCTCTATGGTGGAGTTTAGAAGCGCTCGCATTTCAGCGCGATTCGGCTGGTGTTTAGCGGCCATTGCTTTAGGTGCAGCTTTTGTCGCCGCAACGGGAGCGGACGCGCAGGACATTCCGATTGGGGTCACGTACGTTTGCGGCGGCGAGCACATCTACATAGAGAACTGCAACATTCGCGATACCTCGGACACATCCACGTGCATGGTGGCTCACCCGGACAAGTTGCAGCCCAACGGCATGAACTCCTATACCTATGCCACCAGGGGGGCGCTGAGGAAGTTGTTGCCAACCTGCACCCAGCCGAGCGCGAAACAGGTGGCGGCTGCAAAGGCGTTTCAACAGAAGCAGGAAGACACGTACAACGCCAATGTTGCGAAGTCGGAGGCGCAGATGAGGGCGCCGGCGCAGGCGGCTGGCCAGGGGTACTCAGTTGATGCATCGCAGATTGCGCCGCCTAAGAATGCAGAAGAACGAGCAATGCGGCGATGCGTGAGTTCAGGCAGGCTGCCTGCAAGCTGCACCGGCAATCAGCTACTTGGCGCATTCACGCAGATGATTGGTTCGGTATTGCCTGGGGCGGATAAGCCGAGCGGGCCTGCATCGGGCGCGAACATGGCGGGCGTGTTTGAGGGAGCGGGGAACTGGCGCCTCGACTTCATCGATGGTGGCGTTCTGGTGAACTGCGCCTCTCTTTCGCCGAATCAGGAGGGCTACTCGCTCAAATTTGAGAGCAACCGGGCAACCGTGGTGATCAATACGCGGCCGCGGCCGCTGGTGCTGACAATTCACCCGGATGGGACGATTACCGGTCCCGGGCCGGTGACGATTGAGGGTGTGGTGGCGGCTGGGTATGTAGCCGGCAAGACCGCCGCGCAAAAAGCTCCGTTGAAGGACAATGCCGGGAACTATTACGACAACGCAGGGAATCGAGTGCATGACGATCCGGGCTATACGAATTTCGCTCCGCGGACGGCGACTTGCCCAGCGCTCAATTTGTCTTCGAAGGGTGCGAGTGTCGGCATGCAGACGATGCAAACGGACTTGCTGAAGANNTCTGGAGTTTTTTCCTGAGTCGGTGATTGTTGGCTGCGGTCCGGACTCAGCCCGCGCATATCCCTACGTTGTGGAGGCCGGTGGCAGCGGTGCGGTGGTTAGAATCAACGCGCCCGACCACGCGCTGGCGCTGGCGTTTCGCCCTGACGGGTCTCTTGATCCTGGCAGTTCAGCTCCCTACCAGGTGCATGGGCGAATGGTCACCGGACAAGATGAAAATGACGACTTCACATTTGCTCCGATGGAGCGGACCTGCAACCTTAGCCTGCTCAATCCGAGCAAGCAGATTCCCATGAATGGTGGGGTTGCGGCCACTGCTGCGGCCACTGCCGCGGCGACTCCGGGGACGTCGGCCTACAACAATGGGGGAACGCTTTCTACACCGGCTGCGCCTCTGGGCAATGCCACACTTGCCATCGTGTCGGGGCTGCCGGCGCAGCCGGGGACGGCCAATCCGCTCGCGGGACGTCCGTATCTGCTACTCCGGTGGAGCTATGGCGACTCTCTGGGCAGGGGAGATGTGACGGTGCCTGCTGGTACCTCTCCGTATAAGTACGCTGGAAGCGTGTGCGGGGCGAACTCCCCTGACTGCCCCAAGGTGAAGGCAGCGATCAACGCCAGTGTGATCTCTGCAGTGCGCGCCGATGGGAATGGAGCAGGCACTTTTCCCGGTGTGCCTCCCGGGACGTATTACCTGATGATTTCGGCCGTATATGGCGGGAAGCCATACGTCTGGGGCCAGGCGGTTCAGGTTCACGCGGGAGCGAACTCGCTGTCGCTGGATTTGCGGACGGCGATGCCGCTGCAGTAAAGCTTCGAGTCAAAAAAGGTTGAAGCGGAGCCGAGACGGAAGAGCCAAGGGCTTTCTCAGGCAGAGCGGGTGAGGAACGGGGTTTTGGTTGGAGGCCGAACCCAGGGTCGTCGCCATGAGGTTTTCCCAAGGAAGCTGCAATAAGTTGCATAGTTTGACGAGGAAAAGCCGCAAAGTCTCTCATTCTCGGCGTTTTGCTTTGGCAACCGAATTGCACGTTATCTTGGTAACCTCAACCCGGAAGGAATGTAATGCAGTTGGGGGGTACGTTTGAGGGCATTCGCGTGTGGTCCGGAAGCGGAGCACGAGGGGTGTGCAAGGCGGCTGGGTTATGGCGACGGGAAGAAGTTTTCAGTGTCAGGCGGAAGCAGAGATGAAGAAGAAGCAGGCGGCAGGGGATGATCGCCGGAAGACGCAGCGATATCAAATCAAGGCGCCGCTGACGATCAGTGTTGGGGACCGAGAGGTAGCGGGGTTTACGCGAGATCTGAGCAACAGGGGCGTGTTCTTTTATGTGAGCGCAGGGGATGCACCTGTTGCGGGTGAGGAGCTTGAGTTTGTGGTGGAGTTGCCGCCGGAGGTTACGCTGTCGAATTCGTGCCTGATCCGCTGCCAGGGCCGGGTAGCCCGGACCGAGTTGAACATGCGCGATGAGGCTGGTGTTGCGGCGGAGATTCTTGAATATCGCATTCTGAACGAAGTGCGGAGCCAGCAGCGCACAACAGCGGCTTAGCGGCGAAGGATTGTGGCGCGTCGACGGACGCGGTCAGGACAGCTTTCGCACGCCTAAAACCCGGTGGTCCTTGAGCCAACTCTTCATCACATAGACGAGGCGGTTATTGCTATCTGGATCAGAGGGGATGAGGAAAAAGCCGGGGTCCACGAGGAACCGCAGCGTGTTGTGCACGATTCCTTCCATGACTTCGCCGTCGAGAAACTCAACCCTGACCCAGATGCCGTGCACGATGGGCGTGGGCGAATGGAAGTTGAGCGGATGATGTTCGCGGTTGCCGTCGAAGTCGTTGACGTAAAAAACGGCTTTGGCATCCGTCGTGGAGATCTCCTGCACCGTGTCTGAATCGATGGGCCGCACCCGGAAGGAGCGGGGCGGGGAATCCGGTGCGTTGCTGAGAACTCCCTCGATGCTTTCCCAAGTTTGGGATTCGAGATATCCCTTGACGACTGAATTGCCGAACTGGATGACGACCTTTTGCAGCCGCGAGCGGGCAATCTGACCTTCGTCAGCCTTCATGCGCGCCTGGGCTGACTGAGGTTGTACTGCTTGATCTTGTACAACAATGCCTTGTAACTGATCTTCAGGTCGTTTGCAGCTGCTTTTCGATTCCATCCTGTGCCATCCAGTGTTTGGGCGATCACTGCGGATTCTGCGTCGTCCTTGAGCCCGCGAACAAGGCGTTTGAGGCCGCCTCGGTTTGCCTCTCCATCCGATGAGGGTCGCATGGGATCGCCTCCCCGGTCGGGATTGAGTTCTTCGATGATGGCCTGTTCATCGGCCAGAACCACGTAGCGCTTGATGGTGTTTTCCAGTTCGCGCAGATTTCCCGGCCAGGAATAGCCGCACAATGCCTGCATGAGAGTTGAGGAGATGGGCAAAGGCTTACGCTCGAATTTTGCAGCGATCTTGCGCATGAAGTAGCTGGTGAGGATGGGGATTTCGACGCGGCGCTCGCGGAGCGGCGGAATGCTCACGCTGAAGCCGTTGAGCCGGTAGTAGAGGTCCTCGCGGAATGTCTTTTGGGCGATGGCGGCTTTGATGTTGATGTTGGTGGCTGCAATCACGCGGACGTCGACTTTGACTGTATTGCGGCTACCGAGGCGGGAGAAGGTTCCATCCTGGAGGACCTGCAAGAGCTTGGCCTGAAGCGGCGAGGCCATTTCGCCGATCTCGTCGAGGAAGATGGTTCCGTTGTTGCAGATTTCAAATTTGCCGGGCTTGGCTTTCACGGCACCTGTGAATGCGCCTTGCTCATAGCCGAAGAGCTCGCTCTCAAGCAGGTCAAGCGGCATGGCGGCGCAGTTGACCTTGAGGAAACTACGCTGGCTTCGGGCCGACATTTTGTGGATGAACATGGCGGCGATTTCCTTGCCGGTGCCGCTTTCGCCGAGGATGAGAACGGGAATGTCGGTGCGAGCAACGAGGGTGCACTGGTGCTCAATCTCAAGCATGCGTTTGCTGGAGCGGACGAAGGAAGTGTTCTCGTCGAGGGGAGTCTCCTGGAACTCCTCGAAAGCGCGCTCATCCGCTGTGATGAGGTTCTCGACTGTAGATTCAATGTCACTTGTCTTGAAGGGCTTGAGGATGATGTCGGTGGCGCCCATTCGGGTAGCCTGGACGACCTCTTTGAGGTCGGCTGAACACGAGAGCATGACGACGGGGAGGGATGGATTCAGGTCCAGAATCCTTTTGAGCATGCCGAGGGAATGGATGCCGGTGTTGTTCTCGGCTGTGAGCCAATCCATGAGGACGAGGTCTGGAGCCGGATCCCGGGCGATGCAGGCGATGAGTTCGGAAGGCTGGCTGAAGAGGCTCAGTTGGCAGCGGTCGGCAAGGATACGCCGGATGTAGTCGAGGATGGCGGCATTGGAGTCGAGAACGGCCACATGCGGCGCACGTCGAGTCCTGGGTACCGCTACGGGTTCTAAAAGCGTGGCTGCCATCCCGAGATCCTCGTTGTGTGTTGCTGGTGAACTGCTCTTCCGGGGAGCCCTTTCGATTTCCGGACTCCCTGAGGTTCATCGGAGCTGGTGCTGAAAACTCTAGCCTTGGATCCAGTTCCTGCTCTCACTCATTGAATATAGGGGAGATAGGGAAAACGACCTCTGGATCGGAGAGCCTTGAGGATAACCCAGTTTTGTGCAGGGATTCCATACAAAAACAAAAAAATTGAGCAAAAGTTTGCGATTAGTGTGAAAGTAATTACCACTTTTGGATGGAAAACTACTCAAATAATCGGGTTGCTGGGCCATGCCGGAGATCGTGAAATTGGAATCGCCGAGGAGTGGGGACCGGAAAATGATGCGATCAACGAGCGATGACCGGAGGTCCGATTGGTGGCAGCGGGTCAAGGAACCTAAGGGTCAATAAGCCATTGATTGCGAGATGGTTAGGGCGCTGGTGAGCGATGTTGATGGTCTTCAGAGTTTGCCCAACGTGCGGTTGCTGGGATGCTTGTACGACGCCCAGATGCTTGATTCTTTGCGGGTTTGAGTCGCTGACCTGACCGGGTCTCTGGACGGGTTTGGGGAACAGGTTAAGGCAGTGAGCACTCGCATCGGCTTTGTTGACTAAGTAGGAACTAGTAACCACCTCGGACTCGCGGGCAACAGGGCTTTCGGCTGGGGGGAAGTGCTCCTGGTGCGAGGCGCAGACTTGGCATTGAACTGTGCCTTTTAGTTATTTTGACCAAACGGAGGGATCTGGCACTTGAGTTGCAACGAGAAGGCAGCCAAAGAAGAGGAAAAGAGCGATGGTTTTGCCGCGTGCGAACGGGACGGTCGATGTCCACGGTCTGCCTCCGGATGAGGTGATCTTTGGCGAGTCGCCGCAGATGGCGATTACCAAGCAAAAGCTTGAGCGCGTTGCCGACACGAATGTGCCGGTTCTGATTCAGGGAGAATGCGGGACAGGCAAGGAGATCATCGCCAAGCTGTTTCATTCGCGATCGATTCGTTCGAGAGCGCCGTTCGTGAAGGTGATTTGCCCGGCAATTCCTGGAACGCTGATTGAGTCAGAACTGTTTGGCTACGAGAAGGGCGCGTTTACGGGTGCGTACGCGAGCAAGCGGGGGCGCGTGGAACTAGCGCACCAGGGGACGTTGTTTTTGGATGAGATTGGCAGTCTTGACCTGGCGGTGCAGGCGAAGTTGCTGCAATTACTGCAGGACGGGAGCTTTGTGCGGGTTGGAGGACAAGAGGCGAAGAAGATCGACGCGCGGATTGTATCGACCGCAAATGAAAACCTGCGCAAGCGGGCGGAAGAGGGAAGTTTTCGCCTGGACTTTTTCTTTCGCATTAATGCTGTGACCATCGACCTGCCGCCGCTACGGCAGCGGACCGCGGATCTTCCGGTGCTGATCGACTACTTGCTTGAGTTTCACGCGAAGGCTCTACATTGCGAGCCAAGGCCGTTGTCGCGGGAGATGCGGCGTCTGATGCAGAAGTTCAACTGGCCGGGAAACATTCGCCAACTGGAGAACCTGATCCGAAGTTACATTCTTATTGGCAGTGAGGAGGCACTCGCAGCGGAACTGGCGCCAACTGCTGTCAGCGACCTTGCGCCGGAGATCGACCTGGCGAACCCAGTCTCGCTCAAAGAGATTACCAAGGCGGCGACGCATAACCTGGAGCAGATGATCATTCTTAAAGTGCTGCGTGCGAATGGCTGGAGCCGGCAGAAGACGGCGAAATGGCTGAACATCAGCTATCGGTCGCTGCTTTACAAGCTGGAGGGTGCGCCAGTGCTGGCGAGTGTTTCGGCTTCAAGGAGCACGAACGCCAATGTCGATCAGGGCCCCGCATTGGATCAAACCGAACTGGACTGACGAGAGACTCGGAGGCGGTTCATAGATCGCTGTTGAGTCTTGCGGCACGTATATCAGGGGGTGCGACTGGCTCAAGTATTCTGGTTGAGGCGACGACTACGGGAATGCGTCGCGGTTTGCGCTTCGAGAGGAACTAGGAATGGGCCTGAAGGTGGCGATCGTCGGGTGCGGCAAGATTGCCGATGCGCACGTCGAGGAGGCCAGGAAGATTCCCGGTGTGGAAGTGGCGGCGGTGTGCGACCAGGAACCCATCATGGCGGAGCAGTTGGCCGTACGCTACGCGATTCCCCGGTGGTACACGGATTGCGCAGTAATGCTTGCCGCGGAGAGCCCGAATGTTCTGCATATTACGACACCGCCGCAATCTCATCTCGCGCTGACCAGACAGGCTGTAGCTGCGGGCTGCCATGTGTTCATGGAAAAGCCAGTCGCGCTGGTTCATGCCGACGTGGAGGCGCTGATCGCCGCGGTGGTTGAGGCGAAGAAGAAGCTGACCGTCAACTATTGGCCGAACTTTGAAGTGCAGGCGCTGGAGTTGCATCGGCTTTATGAGGATGGCGTGCTGGGCAGCGCGGTGCACATTGAAAGTTATACGGGCTATGACCTGGCGGGAGAGTTTGGGCTTGCGTTGCGGCGCGATCCCGATCATTGGGTGCATCGGCTTCCGGGCAAGCTGTTCCAGAACATGATGGATCATGTGTTGAACAAGATTGTGCCGTTTCTCGATGACGATGATCCGTATATCCATGCGATCGCATACAAGCGCGATGGCGGCGGCGCTGAGTCGGGGACGAACGAGATTCTGGATGAGTTGCGCGTGATTATCAAGGGCAAGCAGACGAGCGCGTACGCCACGTTTTGCGCGAATGCGCGCCCGGTGGGGCAGACGCTTCGCGTGTACGGAACGAAGAACACGGCGCACCTCGACTTCAATGCGCGCACGTTGGTGCTGGAGCGAAAGCAGTCGTTTCCATCAGCGCTTGGGCGGCTGCGACCTCCGTTTCAGGTGGCGAGAGACTATCTGCGGCAGGGGATGCGAAACGTGGGCCGGTTCCGGCGGCATCAGTTTCATTTCTTCGATGGGATGCGGACGCTGCTGAGCGAATTCTACGAATGCATTGAGAAGGACACCGATCCGCCGATTGCGTACAGCGAGATTCTGCGGGTCTCCGCGTTGATGGAGCGGATCTTCGCGCAGGTTTACCCGGAGGTGGGGGCGTGAAGATCCTGGTAACCGGGGCGGGCGGATTTCTGGGCGTTCATGTGGTGGAGCGATTGCTGGCGCATGGGCATAGCGACATTCGCTGCTTTCTGCGCGACAAGAGCAAGGCGGCGCGGCTTGAGACGCTGGCGACGGCAAGTCCCGGATGCAATCTTGAAATCTGCTACGGGAATCTGAAGTCAAAGGGGGATTGCGCGCGCGCCGTGGCGGACGCAGAGATTGTGATTCATCTGGCTGCGGGACTGAAGGGCGCGCCGGCTGAGTTGTTTGTGGATTCGGTGGTGACGGCGCGGAACCTGCTTGAGGCGCTGGGGGCGCGGACTGAGCCGGTGATAGCGAAAACGCGCGTGGTGTTGGTGAGCTCGTTTGGCGTGTATGGTGTGGTGCCGTTGGGACGAGGGGCGCGCGTGGATGAGTCGACGCCGCTGGAGGAATTTCCGGAGCGCCGCGATCCGTATTCCCATTCGAAGCTGAGGCAGGAGCAACTGGTTCGTGAGTATCAGCAGAAGCTGGGATTCGAGCTGGTGGTACTGCGGCCGGGCGTGATCTATGGGCCGGGCGGGGGAGCATTTTCGAACAGGGTCGGCATTCAAGTGGGGCCGGTGTTTGTTCACATGGGGGGCAGCAATTTGTTGCCGCTTTCTTACGTCGTCAACTGTGCAGAGGCGATTGTAGTCGCGGCGACACATCCAGACGCGGCGAGGCAGGCGTTTAATGTGCATGACGACGAGATGCCGACTGCGTCCGAATACCTGCGGGCGTACAAGAAGCATGTGAAGAAGTTGCGATCGGTTCGCCTGCCGTATTTCGCAACGAGGTTTCTGGCGGGCAGGCTGGAAGGGTATCATCGGCGCTCGCAAGGGCAGTTGCCGGCGATCATCACGCGTTACAAGGCGGCGGCGGCGTGGAGCGGGAACACATTCAGCAATGCCAAGCTGCGAGGGCTGGGATGGCGACCGCTGGTTTCAACGCAGGATGGGATGATGCGGACGTTTGAGTATCTGCGGGCGCAGTCGGTGGGCAAGTAACCGCGGGAGTGGGGGGCGGATCAGGTCGAGTCTCAGATCCAGCATCAGGCAAAAATCAGATCCAGCCGCGGATGGCATAGTCGACAACCTTGAGGTTTTCTTGGATCAAGATCTGCAAAGCTGAGAAACGCCCACCCCATGCCTTGGAGTTGCGGATCGCATCGGGAACGGCCATTGGAGCAGCATCGATGCCGGCCTTGCGGAATGTGCGAAGTGCCCGAAACATGTGGAAGTCACTAGTGAGCAGCACCCGCTTACCAGGCATGTTCTGGATGAGGCGTTCTGTGTTGATGGCATTTTCGTGCGTGCTTGTCGAGGCGTTTTCGACCAGGATTGAATTGGACGGAACGCCTTCTGCAACAAGATACTCAACGATGGCTGGAACGCCTTTGCCGCTCACGACGACTTTGGTGAAACCGCCGCTCTTCCATGCGTCGACAGCTGCGCGAGCTCTCCAATAGGAGGAGAAAGACATTCCTCCGCCCTGATCTCGGGCCGCGCTCAAGACGATGAGGATGTCGCCTTTGGGTTGTTCGATAGGACCGGCGCTGGCGATGGCCCACCAATGGACAAGAGGCGTTGTAATGGTGAGGATTGTGATGACGCCGATGACGGTGAATAGCCGGCTGATTGCGCAGTAGAGTCTGTGCGTCCAGGGCGGGCGGGGGGTGTTCTGCGTTTGGTTGGGGTTATTGGGCATGCTCACCTACTTTAGTCTTGGGAGCGATTGTCTGGAGCGCGGCGAGGAGTTCGTCGGCTACGACGGTCCAACTGCGGCTCCAATGCGCTGCGATGGATGGGGCATCCCAAGTACCGGCGAGAACCGCATCGAGAGCCTGGGCAAGGGCTGCAGTGTTGCGGGGAGGGACGAGGCGACCGCAGGCGTCGCTCATGATCTCAGGGATTCCACCGACGTTGGTGGCGACAACCGGCCTGCCGCAGGCGAGAGCTTCCAGGATGACGTTGGGGCAGCCCTCCATATAGCTGGGGAGGGTGACCAGATCGGCGGCTGCCATCCAAATTGCAACTTGATCGAAAGTACAGCCTGGGAGCAGGTGAATGAAACTGCTCGCGTTGTTAGCGGAGATCGCGGTCTCGGCGAGAGGAGCATCGGGGCCGTCGCCGACGAGGTAGACATGGAGATTGGGGCGCCTGGGCTTGAGAGATACCGCGGCCTCGACGAGCTCGCGCAGGCCCTTTCGGAGGTCCATGCGGCCGATGAAGACGACAGCCTCCGCGGAGGGATGGATTCCGAGTTGCGCTCGGGCGGAGTGGGGATCGCGAACGTGGAAGACAGCGGGGTCGGAGCCGCTGATTACTGTGCGGGTCTTTGCGGGCGGCGCTCCCATGGAGATCATGCGATCGCGCAGGTCGCCGCTAATGGCGAGGAGGAGGTCGGCTTCGCGCAGGAGGGTCTTTGTGTGCTTCAGCGAGAAACGGTCGTGGATGCTGTGGACGTCCGATCCGACACCCATTGCGGCGCAGGGGACAGAGAGTGCTTTTGCGACGGTGAGGCCGGCATATCCATCGGGATAGAGGCAGTAGCTGAAGACGAGATCGGGGTTGAAGCGTTTTACGTGAGGTAGAAGCGCGCGGCCTGCTACCCAGCCGTTGAAAGGTCGGGAAATCAGGGGCAGAACCGGATAGTCGTGATAATGCGTTATGACGCCGGGCAGGGTGTAGGCGTGGTCGAGGGAATCGTAGGAGCGGCTGCGCGGCTTGAGGCGAGGCGGATATGCGGCGTGGGGGTAGAAGACCTCAACCTCGCACTGGCGGGAGAGCACGCGCAGAGTCTGGTAGGCAGGGCGGCCGCGGGTCGGCTCTGCTGAGCTGGGGTAATGGGCCGTGATTACCGCAATTCTAAGCATGATCAGGCCTTGACCGCTTCGACTGGCGCAGCGGGCTGGGACGTGGTGGTGGCTGCGGCGTCGTTGGCGATGGAATGCAGCAGATCAGCATAGCGTGCAGCGATAACGCCACGCTCGAAGGCGGCTATGCCTGTGGTGTCGGGATGGAAATCTGCGAGGGGTGGGTTGCCGCGAGCAGCTGCGTCCAGAAAGAGCTGGCGCATGCTGGCAATGTCCTGGCTATCGGCCCACCAACCGGCGCGCAACTGCTGGAGCAGACGACGCACGTCTCCGTCGGGGTGGACGCAGGCGAGGATCGGTTTGCCCGCGCCGATGTAGTCGTAGAACTTGGCTGAGATGTTGAGGCGGTCGTGGGTGATGAGCAGGACGTAATCGGCTTCGCTCATCGCGGCCAGAGCTTCGCGCTGGGGAAGGTAGCCCTGGAGTTCGACCATGTCGCCAAGTTCGAGGAGGGCTGCGCGGTAGCGGGGTTCTTCGATATGGCCGATGAAGCGGATGAGAAACCGGGAGCGGACCTCTGCAGGCAAGGACTTGAGGGCTTCGACGAGCCTGGTTGGTTCCGTGGAGGCGTAGACGCTGCCGACGTAGGCGATGACGATCCTGGAGTCTGGACGCGCAGCCGGGGCCGGTCGAGCAGGCGAGAGGCGTGAGGCGTCAAAGCCATTTGGGATGTATTGGAATTTTTGTTCAGGCTGCCGCGGATAGCGCGAGCGAATTTCGCGGCGCGCCGCATCCGTGACGGAGACAACGGAGGTGGCGCTGGCAACGGCGCGGGCTTCGGCCTCGATGGAGAATGTGCGTGCGCGCTCGGTGCGGCTGAAGTTGAAGCTGGCGACGTCGAAGGTGGTAGAGAGCCACTCATCGCGAAAGTCGAGGACGATGGGCAGGCGAGGGAACTGCTTGCGAAGGGACTCCGCGACGCGAAGCGTGGAGAACGGCGCGCAGGAGATGAGGACGAGATCGATGTTGCGGTCGCGGACGATGCGATGTGCGGCACGGGTGAGGATTGGCACCCAGGTGACCTGTGGATCGGGGAGGAGAAGGTCCTGGACGAATCGCTTGATCGGGTTCGGCTTGCCAGCGGGGGTGTTCTTAGGCGCTTGCTCCGTGGGAGGCTTTGACCCGGTCAGGAGCCGCTTGATGGTCTTCTTGACGCCGAAGGGAAGGTCGAGCGTGATGGTGCGGTGAACGGTGACTTCGGCGGGAATATCGTTGAGCAGGGATGGGTCTGTGCCGACCGACGATGGGTTGCGGGTGGTGAGGACGTCCACGCGGATTCCGTGAGCGGGAAGGTACCGTGCGAGGCTCGCAACGCGCAACACGTTGACCCCACCGATGGGGGGGAACGTGTAGTTCACCAGCAGGACGTTGAGGCTCATCGGACGATTTGCTCAGGAACGGTCATGGGTTTGGTTGGCAGGCAGCGAATACCTTTCCAAGTTTACCGTATGGCCAATTGGCGAATGATGTGCGGGAGATGAGGAGACTGCGCCCGATAGAATGGGGTCGATGATTGAGGGCGTTTGTGGGAGCGTTCGGACGTCTGCGCTGGGATTCGGCTGCGGATCGGTGATGGGTCGCGTTGGGCGCAGTGCGTCGTTGCGCGCGATGGGAGTGGCATGGGATAGCGGGATCACGCTGTTCGACACGGCACGGAGCTACGGGTTCGGCGAGGCGGAGGCTGTTCTCGGCGAGTTCCTGCAAGGGAAGCGGGACCGGGCGGTGGTGGCCACCAAGTACGGAATTCCAGCGCAGAGACAGAGCAGTGCGAAGCGGATGGTGGTTGGGGCTGTCCGCGCGGCATTCAAGGTGCCGGGTGTTCGGGGGCTGGTGCGCGGTAAGGGGACGAAGTCGGCAACTTTCGGTGCTTTCTCGGTTGTCGGTTTGCGGGAGTCGGTTGAGACAAGCCTTCGGGAACTGCGGACTGATTACGTCGACATCTTGTTCCTGCATGAGGCGACTGAGGCCGTTCTGCGGGATGCAGAGCTGATCGGTGTGCTGGATGGGTTGGTACGCTCCGGCAAGGTTCTAAGGGTGGGCTTATATGCGGGTGCGGACGTAGTTGATGTGGCGATCGAGAGCGCTCCGCGGACGATTGGCGCGGCTCAGTTTGGGGCGGATCCGTTTTCTCGGGTCGTGAGTGGGTTTGCGGCGCGGAATCATCGAGAGATGCTGCTAGTTGGGAATCATCCGTTTGGGAGTGAAGAGCGGATGGGGAGGTTTGCGGCGGTTCTGGGTTCGGGTGGCCAGGATGAAAGCGTGCCCAGCGAGTTGCGCGAGAAGTTGAGGGAGGGCGGAGACCAGGTGGTGCTGGAGGCATTGCTGGGGATTGGGTTGAAGGCGGCTGGGCTGCACACGCTGGTGTTTTCGATGATGCGGCGGGAGCATCTGGTGGCGAATGTGAGGGCGGTGGAGAAGTGCAGGTTCAGTGGGGCGGAGTTGAAGTTGATCCAGGATAAGCTTCTGCGGCTGTTCTGAGAATCCCTAGTGGCCGAATGAGAATCGTCCCTCAGGGGCTAAAGCCCGCGGTAGCCCTCGATTTGCGGCACGACTAAAGTCGTGCCCTTTCAAAACCGCGGCTCCAGGGATGTCTTTCAGCAAGCTCTAAGGTCAAGCGCTTTCAAAACGCTAATGCCGCAGAGGGGAACAGCACTCGACACACCGGTTCACAGGCCGCCGTTCTTGTACTCCGCAGCGATGTATTCGCAGGCTCTAGCGGTGATTGCCATGATGGTGAGGGCAGGCCCGACGGTACCGCTGGAGGGAAAGCAACTGCCATCGGTGACGAAGAGATTCTTCACGTCCCAGGATTGGTTGTACTCATTCACGATTGATTTTGCGGGGTCAGAGCCCATGCGTGCTCCGCCGCACTCGTGGATTGCGGCACCGACCGCCATGCTTTTTTTGAAGTTCATTTTGAACATGGTGCGACTGAGCCAGCCAGCGTCTTTGAAGACTTCGGTCGGGTTGTCGAGACCAAGTGAGGAGCCGGAAAACGTGACTTTGTATCCGCAGGCCTCTACCATTTCGCGAATGGAGCGGGTCTGTTCGACGATCAGTTCGCGCTCGTTCTCGGCGAGAGTGCATTTGATGTGCACAGCGGGGATGCCCCACGCGTCCTTGCGCCTGCGATCGATAGAGAGGCAGTTGTCGTAGTACGGGAGAGTCTCGCCGAAGCCCATGAGGCCGTAGATCGCGGGTTGATCGCTGGAGAGGTTGCCGCGGCCGATTGCTCCCTGGACGCCAAAGCCACGGCGGAAGCGGGGATTCGTAACGGTGTCGAGGTTTTGGAAGCGGGGAATGTATACGCCGCCGGCGGGGCCGTAGAAGGGGTCGGGAGGCGCAGACTCATCGGCCTCAGAGCCATTGACGCCGGGGATTGATCCGTAGATCTGGCTTGGGCACTGATCCATGAAATATCGGCCGAGGAGGCCGCTGGAGTTGGCGAGGCCGTTGGGATGCTTTGCGGAACCTGAGTTGAGAAGCAGGCGAACAGACTCGATAGTGGAGGCGCAGACTACTACCACGTTGGCTTCGACAGTCTCGGATTGCTTTGTGAGGCGATCGATAAACTCGACGCCGGTAGCTTTGCCGGTGGAGTCGTCGACCGTGATTCGCTTTACGACGGCGTTGGGGCGAATGGTGAGGTGGCCGGTTTCTTTGGCTGCGAGGATTCCGAGCGGGACGCGCTTGAGGTTGGGAGCAGCGTAACGCCATGAGATGACGGAGCGGCCGGGCCAGTTCGCTTCAACCGTTGACTTGAATGCTTGTTCAACGGCGGTGAGTTTGGGTTTGCCGGTGTATTTGCCGGAGGGAAGATTTGGGATTTTGTCGTCGTCGCCGTAGACGCCAAGGAACTCTTCGACTCGGTCGTAGTAGGGAGCGAGGTCGGTGTAGGAGATGGGCCAGTCTTCACCAAAGCCGTCTCGGCTGGCTGCTTTGAAGTCGACATCGGTCATTCGCAGCAGGACGCGGCCATAGAGATGCAAGCGGCCACCCAATTGACGGCCCCGAATCCAGAGGTAGAAGGCATCTGAGGGCGTTGTATAGGGATTCTCTCGGTCGTTGACGAAGAGGTGCTTGAACTGATCGCCGAAGAAGCCGATTCGCGCCTGAATGTACTGGCCGGCGAGCACGGCGAGAGCCCGCGAAGTGAGATTGATTCCTTTTTGGCGGGGCTTGTCGGGCACTTTGAAGTCGGCTTCGGTAATGTCGGGGCCCGCCTCGAGCAGAAGCACGTCCAGGCCACGCTTTGTAAGCTCCCACGCAGCAATACTGCCGGCTGCGCCTGAGCCGACTACGAGTGCATCGAACCGTTTGCCGTTCATTGACTCCCTCACGCTTGCACTGTCGTGGAATAGTCTAATCGGAAATCGCCAAGGGGTCTCGGCCATGGATCACAGCATCTGCGGCCTTGTACATTTGCCAGGCAGTCGCCCAGCGGACTTCGATTCCTCTGCGGTCGGTTTCCTCTTTGAGCCAGCAAAAGAGGTTGGGCAGGCCAGCATCGAGGAGCGGCAGGAGGTTTCTGTCCTGAGCGCCATGTGTGTAGAGCTTGAGGAACATGTCCTCCCCGATGGTGGGAGCGAGGTCGAGCCAACGGCTAACACGTTCAGGAGTAGGGAGGTCGTATCCGGCGATCTCCCCGGTTTCGATTTTTGGCTTTTTGAGGTCGTCAATACGAACGCCGACGGGGCCGGTAATCATGAGCAGATCGCCCTGTTTGCCGCCGGCCACGGTTGCTTCGATGCCATGATCGTACGACTTTGGCCGGTTGTCGGGACTGTTTGTGCACCAGTAGATCTGATTGACGATGCGGCCCTGAGTGGGTGAAGGAATGGAAGGCATGGTGAAGTCGGCATAGCAACCGAGGTCGCGGAGGAGGGCAATCTCACCGGGAAGGCCGCACCACTTTCCATCGGGGCGGGAGTTGTCCAGCGCCCAGTTGCCATGAATGAAACCAAACACGGTGCGTCCATCAACTTTGCGCAGAAGGCCGTGATCGTCGGTAAGCCGACTGCAGTACTCGGATACTTTTTGAACGAAGGAATCGCGTTTTTCGTTGTCGTGATGGAGGTGGACCTCGACATCCGCAACACCGAGACGCACGATCTGCGCGAGCCCGTCGAGGATTTCACGCTGGTACTCCTCCTGGGGATAGAAAAAGGTGTACTGTGCGGGATTTCCTGCGGAGTCTTCAGGGGCTTCATGGGCAACGCGTGGCCATTTCTCCCGCCAGAGAGCGACGCGGGCGTGCGCAGTCTGGAGGGAAGCGCCCATACCCCACGGCTCGTAGTGGTCGGTGATTGCGACCCACACTCGCTTGACCTTTGTTGCCCTGGATCTTTTTCGGAAATGGTCCTTGAGATAGGGCAGCAGCCAGATTTCAGCGTGTCGAGGGAGCTTCATTGAGTGGATGGGTCCCTTGCAGGTTGCCAATGAGGGGAAGTTGCAAATGGCGGTTGAAATCCCCAATTGAAGTATCGAACACGGTCCAATTGAGTGTCAAAAGATGGAGGAGCCGAAGGGGGCTTACTTTGGGGTCTGGAACGCATAGGGCGTCGCCTTTTAAGATGACCGCAGGGGGAGAAGTGGTGATTTGTCCTGCTTCGATTAAGATCACATCAGAGCTATATCAAAGGGCAGCATCGCGCACCGAAAAGGCTGGAGCATCTTGCTGAAAACCTGGGAGGCGTTTGGAGTGAAGAGCCGTGCCGATTTCAGCAGGAACAATCTTGATTGCCTGCGCCTGATTCTGGCGTCCACTGTGGCACTCTTTCACCTGCACGCTCTGACAGCAATTCCGACCTTCGATTTCCTCGGCGTTTACCTTTCGCCAGTCTTTGCGGTGCGGTCGTTTTTTGTGATCAGCGGAATGCTGATCTACCGCAGCTATGTGAGGTCGTCGTCGCTCCGTTCATATTTCGAGAAGCGCATCAGGCGCATCTACCCTGCCTACTTCACGGTTATCGTGGTCGCAGCATTCGCACTCTTCCCATTGAGTATTTTCCCGGCGCACAGGTACTTCGGCGTGGGTCTTGTGAAGTATCTGGCGGCGAATCTTGTGTTCCTGAATTTCCTGTTTCCAATGCTTCCCGGGGTCTTTCGTACCAACCTTACGTGGGCGGTAAACGGCGCCTTGTGGACGCTGAAGATTGAGGTGTTGTTTTATCTTTTCGTTCCAGTGATGCACTGGCTTGCGGAGAAGTTTGGAACGAAGCTGGTCATTGGGACGCTCCTTTTCTTATCCTGCCTTTGGAAGTATGTTTTTGTGGCTCTTGGAGCGATCTACAGTTCGCCCGCAGTTCTCTCGTCCGACCCCACACGCAACATCTATACGCAGCTTGCAGTCCAGTTTCCAGCGCAACTGCAATACTTCATAGCTGGAATCCTTTTGCTTCTCTACTTTGACAAACTAAAGAACTACTTTTGGGTGATCCTGGCTGGCTCATTGACTTTATTCCTTGTGGATCACTTTTTCACGGGTTCGCTTTTGGACTCAGGCGCGATCTTCGATATTGTCTGGATTTCGGGGATTGTCTTCTTTTTCGGGTTCTGGCGTTATTTTGGGAATTTTTCAAAGTATGGCGACTTTTCTTACGGCGTATACATCGTTCATTGGCCGATTCTTCAGACCCTCACAGCATTTCGATTGACCAAAATGAACCCTTACCTGTTTTTTATTCTGGCTGTATCTCTGATTGCCTTGGCGGCGTTCTTAATGTGGCACCTTGTCGAGAAGAGGTTCCTTGCATCAAGTTCCCACTATCGCCAGGGGGATAGCGTTGCCGCATCCAAAGCCACTTCGAGAGCATAATAGCGCTGCTGCTTCGTGGCGGTTTGACCGCCGAAACTGACGATTGTTGTTTGTTACAATGATGTGTGCCGCCGCCCGGGCCTGAAGTCGAATGCCCGTCCTGAATCCGAAACATGGGACAGGGATTAGGCGCTCGGCGAGTGGGTTTGCCTGCTCCATTCAACCGTTTCCCAAGGCCGTTTACGATGGGTTTTGTCCTCGCGCTCTTCTATCTAATGGTGGCATTCCTCTCGACGAGGACTGTATTCGGTCCGATAGCGCAGTATCACGTTGAGGAGATTCTTGCGCTGGTCGTTTTTAGTGTCTCAGTCCCAGCGTTGACGAGGACATTTGCGCAGAAGACGATCCAGACGTTTGCTCTGGCTGGCCTTGCGATCGCAGTGATCTTGTCGATGCTGATTGGCAAGGCTTTTGTGCACGGCGCCGTGCATGAGTTTGGGGATTTCATTCCCAACGCATTTGCCTACTTCCTTGTTGTTCTGCACTGCAGAACCAAGCTCCGCCTCCAGATTCTGGTACTGCTGCTTTTTTCCGTTTCCACGTTTGTGATTGTGAAGGGAACGATTCAGTTGCAAACAATCTCCCCATTCCAATACTTTCACCCGCAATCTGACGATGACGATTTTTCGTTCCAGGATGCAGATCCAGATATCCAGGTGGATACGAGTCCTGTAGACATGTATCTTATGCCGCAGATCGGTGGGGAGGGCATTATCTGGCGGCTCAAAGGCCAGAACTTTATTGGCGATCCGAACGACTTTGGTCAGCTGCTCGTCTGTCTTCTGCCGCTAACATTCCTCTTCTGGCGACCCAAGAGCTTTGTGCTGAACCTTGCGATCGTGCTTCCGATGGTGGCAACGATTGGTTTTGGGATTTACCTGACCCACTCGCGAGGAGCACTGCTGGCGGTTATGGGTGTTGTGATCGTGGCGTTCCGACGCCGTATCGGGACGATACCCTCGGTGGTTCTGGGCGCGGGACTGTTTGCCGCTGCCATGGCGATGCATGCGACAGGCGGGCGTGACATATCCGCCGACGCAGGGGCAGACCGGACAGCGCTCTGGGGCGAAGGACTGGGGCTTCTGAAGCTGCATCCAATTTTTGGGGCAGGGTTTAACCAAATGTCCGACATCATCGGCAAGACTGCGCACAATTCGATTATTGTATGTGCGGCAGAGCTTGGTTTTTTTGGGCTTTTTTGCTGGTCGTTGTTCCTGCTGCCCACGGTAAGAGATGCGATGGCAGTGGCTTCCGATACCGGCCTGACCGACGCAGCACCGCTGCCAGTGGATGAGAGTCCGTATGCGTACATCACTCCGATGACTGAAAAGCTCGACAAGAAAGCTATCGGCGATATGGGACGCCTGATCTTTTTTTCACTGGTTGGTTTTCTGATTTGTGCGATGTTCCTGTCTCGAGCCTTTGTGATGACGTTTTTCCTTCTGGGCGGGATGGCTGAGGTCGTGTTCCAGATGGCTCTTGATCGGGGCATGATCGCACCGCGGCTGCCGTTTGGGAAGTCTGCTGTTTATTCTGGTATATTGTCGCTTCTGCTGGTTCCGGGAATGTATGTGATTGTGCGCATACTCAACCTGGGGCATTGATCTTCCTGCGGTCTCCCGGTCTGCAATCCTGTGAAGGTTGAGGTGTGGCTGAAGCCGCGTATTTGGCGGCCGGGCTGCCGCCATGAAGATTGCACACGTAGTAGACAGCATGGAAGTGGGCGGCGTGGAGACGCTGGTCGCTCAGATGTGCGCGATGCAGCGGGATCTGGGGCATGAGCCGATCGTGTTCGTTATTGGATCCCTGGGCCCGCTTGGCAAGCGAATGTTGAGCGACGGTTTCGATGTGAGGGTTTCCTCGGTCGGCCGTCTTCCCGGAGCAGTCTGGAAGTTCTATCGCCTTTTGGAGAAAGCCCGTCCGGACGTTGTACACCTGCACAACCCGACACCGACAAGCTTCGCATCGCTGGCAGCCAAAATGGTGGGGGTGCGGTGTGTTGTCTCGACGCGGCATAGCCTTGCCGGCAAACCTCGGCGCAGGGTTACGGAGTGGAAGTACGCTCTGTCAGCGAGGTTCTGCGATTGGATGGTTGGCATCTGCGATGCGACAGTGAGCAATCTGAAGGAAGCTCATCCGAGCCAGTCAGCGAAGATGATGCGGGTTTACAACGGAATTCTTGCGACAGAGCGGATTGCAAGGGAACGATGGCCGCCGAAGGAAGGTTTCACCCTGTTGTATGTTGGGCGTCTTGCGGCGGTGAAGAATCTTGGCTTTCTGATTGAGGCATTTCGCGGAGCTCTGCTGGCCGACAAGAACCTTCGCTTGTGGATGGTGGGGGATGGATGCGAGCGGCAAAGGCTCGAAGCGCAGGCGCGCGCGAGTGGCGTTGCCTCGAAGGTGACGTTTTGGGGAGAGCAGCTGGATCCCGCGCCGTTCTTCTCGGCTGCCGATGCGTTCATCATGTCGTCCACTTCGGAAGGGTTGCCGATTTCTTTACTTCAAGCATTCTCAATGGGACTGCCGGCGATAGTGACAGATGTTGGGGGAATGGCGGAAGCGGTGCAACTGGCTGATGCCGGGCTGATTGCGTCGAAGACCGATTCCGCGAGCATGTCCGAAGCGATTTTGCGTTTGGCGAGGAATGCCGAGGAGCGCGAGCGCTTCGGCAGGAATGCGATGGCGGGGTTTGAAGCGCACTTCACACTGAGGGCTGCGGTATCAGCATATGCGGAGCTCTATGCAGCTCTGAGATGAGGAGCGGTGCCGGTGGGTTGCGGTCGTCGCTATGGCTTTGCGCCCAGGGAGAGGAAGAGTTTGTGGTACTCGGCCCACGACTGCTCGATGCGGAATCGTGTTTTGACCATTTCGCGGCCCAGGGCGCCCATTTCAGCGAGGTCAGAGCGTTTGGCCATTTTGATCATTGCCTGCGCCAAGCCCTCGACGTCCGCGGGCTGCGCAAGAAATGCATTCTGCCCTTCCACAGCTACTTCGTCAACACCGCCGGCTCGCGTGGAAACAACTGGAAGGCCGGCGGCCATGGCCTCAAGCAGGGAGATGGGGAGACCCTCGCTCAAGGAACTGAGCACGAAGATGTCGAGTTCGCTGAGAAACTTTGGGGTATCGGGCAGGGCACCGGTGAAGGTGACACGGTCAGTAAGATTCAGCTCTTTTGTGAATGCTTCGAGTTCCTTGCGAAGTGGTCCGTCCCCGGCGATGGCCAACTCGGCATGGGGAACTTCCTGAACGACGGCAGCGAACGCGCGCAGCAAGGTGTAGTGGTCCTTTACGGGGACCAGCCGCGCCGCGGTGCCGAATCTGATTCTGGGTGGCGCTGCTCCTGGGCTGGCAGGAGACGCGAGGAACTTCTCCAGGCGAGCACCGTTCAGGATTACGCGAGTCTTTGATGCAGGCACTCCGCGATGCTGAACGTAGAATCTGCGGGTTGCTTCGGAGATAAGGACGACACAGTCAACGAAAGGCACGGTCGCACGATAGATGATATCTGAGCGCTTGTCGACGGGGTTGGTGCCGACGGAAGATCCGGTTGGGGAACTTGCCATAATTCGTTCGGAACCGTGACGTGTGTTGACCAGGACAGGAACACCGGCCAGGCGACCCGCAATCACGGCGTAATGATGCACGAGATGATTGTGGGAGTGAAGGACATCGGGGCGATCGACACGCAACTTACGGGCAATCTTCCATAGCGTACCTGGATGAGGTCCAGCCGCTTTATCAAAGGAGTGGACTTCAATCCCCGACTTCTCCGCCTCTGCCGCCAACCGGCCAGGATGGGTCAGGCAGTAGATTGCAGGTTGATGACCTTCGGCGCGCTGGCATTGCGCGAGGTCGAGAACAAACCGTTCCAAGCCGCCCATATCGAGATTATTTACAAACTGAACTATGCGCATGGGGTATAAGGGAGCCGCAGAGCGGGTTTATGGTCCTGTTCCGGTGTTCGTGATGGTTCAGAAGGGGCAGCCTATTCCTTTCAGATTACCGCACTGCTTCTGCGGGAGGTTGATCCCGGAATCGTAGCGGGAGACTGCTGAAGGAATTGAGAGCCTTGAATCGCAAGTGGAAGCGTAGAGCGAGAAAGGGCACACTGGAGCATCAGGATTGGTCTGTTCGAGCCAAAGCTTGAGATGTTGCCGGGAATGTTGGTGAATTCAATTGATTGGGTCGGGGGAGAGTTCAAAGCGTCGAATGGCTCGCGGCATGAATACTCCCCCGGCCTGGTTAGAATTTGTTTCGCACGCAATCATCAGAACTACGAATCACGGGACCCAGATCGAGGACCTCAAAGTCGGTGACTTTGATGGCTTGCATATCGTGCGATCCGAAGCCCAGGGCCGCATATTTTGCGGTTGTATCCTGATCGCTTTGGGCGGTGAGGGTGATGTTTCCTCCGTCGGAAAGGAACATGCCATATTTCTGCATTGCACGGGCTACAACCCGGCCAGCGGGCGTCAACTGGGACATGTCAAAGGACGACTTCAACCGGAGGCGAGCACCCATTGGGGGCGCATTCAGAGGGCCGCGAGGGGCGCCAGCGTGGGTGGCCGGATGAACATAAGATTTTGCGCGGATTCGGGAGTTGGGCAGAACAAAGCGGATTGCGTGGTCGATTCTTCCGGCGGCTATTTCGTCCGCATTAAACAGGAGCGGAGCGATGGGAAGTCCTGCGGCGTCGGCGCTGGTGCATTGGTCTCCACGCCCTGACGGAGGATAGACGCGGCTGAGGTCCCAAACCGCGAGGAATTGAGCGGAAAGCACACCCTCAGCGTAGGTTGCTTCCCATGCTTCGTAGAGCTTTTCATGGGGACGATCGGCCACGATGAAATGGCAGTCCCCTTCTCGAATCGGGCACTGATATCCTTCCACTCCTTCCATGCCGCCACCGGCCGGCAGGGGAACAGTAGAGACAAGATCGGAATCCGTGGCGAAGAACCCAGGGCCTTTGTGGAAAGGAACAACTGGGGTTGTCGGCGTGGCCTGGAGAACCCGTATGCTGAAGTCGGATTGCATCCTTCCGAATCCCCATCCGCCTACACTTGAAAGCCATCCGATGATTTTCCCGGAACTGGGGTCGACAGGAGCGTGGCTGACGTCCTGAGTCCATGGCGAGCCTGGGGGGAAGTAAGCTTCGGTGGTGGCAGTGTGTTCTGTTTTTGCCGTTCTTGCTCTCACGATTTGGCTGTGCAGTCCTAAACCGGCGACTACAGCACCAATTCCCAGAATCGAAAAGATTAAGGCTTTCGAATAGCTCATGCCGATCCTATGCTCCCCTTGCTCGATTGTCTTTTTGTTGGACTTCTACAGGATACATGTCTGGCCAAGCCGCAGGCAGGCTTTGGGCTTGAAATGTCCAGAGGTCAGGAGTCGAAACTGCCCGAGGTGATTGGGCCGGAGTTCCAGATCTTCCACAGCGGCCCTCGGTGCATGACGAAGCGATATAAGCCGACTACTGCGGCGGCGTTGAGGACAAGCAGCGCACTGCCGAGAGAGGCCATTCGCTGGAGGCCGGGAATGCGGTATTTCAGGCCGATGGTGGCGATGATCCANNAGGGCGATAAGCAAATAGGGGATAAACAGCCTCATGACTTTGTGCGATACGAACTGAAACAGGACTCGATTCCCCGGCAAAAGGGACCATGGCGCAAGTTGGAAGAGCTGGAAGTTTCCGGCCAGGGTTCGCACCTTCCGATTGAACTCACCTTCAACCTGTTTGGGCCAGGTGTCGTAGACGCGCGCACGCGGATCGAGAACGGAGCGGTATCCCTGGCGGATAATCGATAGCGGCTGAAACATGTCATCGAGGATGGTGCCAGGCGGCTGGGGAACGACGAGTTGACGGCGGACCGCGTAGAAGCCACCGTACACGCCCACCGGGGAGTCAAAGAGACATTCGGAGCTTCTGATCCATTGTTCATATCGCCAGTAGTGGCCGCCGATGGCAGCGGTCGGTGCGTCGTGATCAGACTGTCGAAGCACCAACTCGCCGGCAACACAGCCGACTTTTGGATCGGCAAAATTGCTGACAAGTTCCTGGATCGATCCGGGGGCTATTTCCGGCCGGATGTCAACGAAGAGGATTACATCCGACGTTGCCCGATTGACTCCGGCATTGACTGCGACTGCTTTTCCGGCCTGCTCTTCAAGGATTATGGTTCTGATACGAGGATCAGTCTGGTTTGCCAGCAGATCGCACGTTCCGTCGGTGGAGCCGTCGGAAACGAGGATGATCTCAGGAATATTCGGGTAGTCGAGTCTGAGGAGGTGATCGATCTTGCCGGGCAGCAGGGAAGCGCCGTTGTGTACCGCGAGGACAATACTGACGCTTGGTTGGATTGGGAGAGAGATCCAATGCCTGGGGAAGAGTCGAGCGAGCAGCCAAATCAAAATGGGGTAGCCGATGTATGTATAAAGGATGCCAACCAGCGAAAGCCAGAAGACAACCCTCATTGAGCACCCCTGCGTAGCACGATTGTCTTGACTGTTTCGAACATGATGAGCAGGTCAAGACCGAGGGATAGATGCTTCAGGTAGTAGAGGTCGTATTCGAGCTTTCGTTTGGTCTCTTCGAGCGTTGCACCATACCTGTACCGGACCTGAGCCCAGCCTGTAATGCCGGGACGGATCATGTGGCGCAGATCGTAATAGGGAATCTCGTTGCTGAGCCACTGGACAAATTCGGGGCGCTCCGGCCGGGGGCCGACAAACCCCATATCGCCGCGCAAAACGTTCCAGAGCTGGGGAATTTCATCGAGTCTGGTCTTGCGCATGAATCCACCAAGAGGTGTGATCCGGGGATCATCCTTGGTTGCCCAAACAGCTCCTGCTGCTTCAGCATCCTGGCGCATGGTGCGAAACTTGTGGGCGGTGAACAAGCGTCCGCGGTGGCCGACGCGGGTCTGATTGAAGAACACCGGACCCGGCGAGGAGAGCCGGACCGCCAGGATGATGAAGGGTATGAAGGGCAGGCAAATCAACAGGCCAATCAAGGCGACAGTGAATGAAACCATGCGCCGCACAATCTGCTGCGAGGCTTTTACGCGGAAGCCCGGCGTAAAGATCAGGTCGCTTGGGTAGAGGCCATCCAAAGGGATCTTTCCCATCAGCCGCTCGAGCACGGCGCCGGCATCCTCAATGGCGATGCCACGCAGCCTGAGGTCAAGAAGTTCGCGTATCGGCAGTACCCCACGCCGCTCTTCCATGGCGATGATGACTCTGTCGAGACTCGATTCTGAATTCATGAAGGCTCGAAGTTCCGCAGCATAACGATCTCTTTGTCCGGAGGACTGGCCATCTTCTCTCCATCCAACGACCTCCATTCCGGCGTCGCGGCGACTCCGGAGCGTTTCCACGAGCAGTCGCGCGCGCGCGCCATTCCCAAGCACATAGACGCGATCACGAAAGATTGCCAGACCGCCGATCCACTCGTAAATCCACCGCCAGACAATCAGGAAGATGGTAAGAATGGAGACGCCAAGAGTAAGGACGTTATGTCCCAGATAGAGATCGGGGAAGACGTAAACAAGGCCGGCAAGAATGAAGCAAAGGGTGCTGAGCACCAAGAGCAGACGAAAGTAAGCCTCCCAACCCTTGGAGATTCGCTGCGGCTCATAAAGGTCGAAGTAATAGGAAAGGAGGATCGTAAGCAATGTGATGCCCACGATTTTGAGCAACCCGTCTTCATAGATGAGCTCGATGTAAGTATCGGGCCCGAAGAGATAAGCTGCGGCTAATAGGAATGACCCTCCAGCAAGAAGCGCCTCACAAATGAGCAAGACCAGCGTCCTGGTAGGGTAATAGACATTAAAGAGCCGAATCATCCCTATCTCCGCTTATCTTTGCGCCGCTTCGGATCGTTCGAATCGTGATACCCGTAATAGTTGTAGTAGTAGCCGCCCTTTGGCGCATCCTTAACGGCGTTGAGGACAAAGCCAAGGAGTCGGGTGTTGCTGAATGCCTGTGCGGCTCTTTGGGCGATGTCAAAAGGGGTAGAGGTACCGCGAGCGACGAGGAGCACGCCGTCAGCCGCGCGGGCAAGATCAACGGCGTCTGTGACGGCCAGGACGGGAGGCGAATCGATAAGGATCCAATCGAAGTGCGGGGTGACAGCCTCAACCAGAGCTTCGATGCGGTGGTTGCCAACCAGTTCGAGCGAGTTTTCACCGGAAGAGCCAGCTGTAATGAGGGTGAGGTTGGAGAGGTCACGCACACCCTGTTCCTCGTTCTGTCCGACTTCGATATTTCGCTGCATTACGTCAGTGATTTCCGCGGTTCCGGAGAGGAAATCGCTGAGGCCCGAGCTGTTAGGGCCGCCGAATAGCTTGTGCACTGTGGGGCGGCGAAGATCGCCGTCAATTAGAAGCACACTGCGTTCGTTATTGCGTGCGAGACTGACGGCAAGGTTTGCGGTGACAAAGGATTTGCCTTCCGAGGGGGTTCCGCTGCTGACGAGGATGGTCTTCAACGCCGCCTGATAGCGCAACTGGTAGATATGTGAGCGGAGGCTGCGAAACTGCTCAACGGCCTCGCCACGCTCGGCAAGCGTGGGCAGGGACAGCATGTTCGGTCTCCAGGCGTGCCGTGGGACCTTGTTCAGATCCAAATCATTGTGGGCGAAAGACTCCTCAAGCTCAGTTGCAGTGGTCGGGGCAACAAACGGGTCGTCTACCGGATCGGGCGTGCCCTTCCGGTCAAGTTCCGCTCGCTGCAGTGCCTCGTATATGCGGCTCATATCTCGTTTTCCTTCCTGGAGTCGTTTGTAGTCACAATAGGCTTGATTGTAAAGGACATATCTTTTGCAAGTGCATGATCGGGAGCACTGGGAAGATCATCGGAAGAGAGCACGAATGGCTGCTGCTCGAGGTCCAGTTCCGAGGTGACGTCTTCAACGATACGCGCGGGTACCGGCTTCACCTGCTCAACATAAGCACTGATCAATGCGTGTTCGCAGATCAAGTTGATCAAACGGGGTATTCCCTTGGAGTATTGGTGCACGAGCTGGATTGCCTCGGGCGTCAACACCAGCTCGGTCGCACCAGCGATGTGAAGCCGCTCGGCGATGTAGGCTTGAGTCTCTTCGCTTGTGAGAGGCCTGGTCTTGCACCACAAGGAGACACGTTGGCGAAGCTGTCGCACAACGGGGTTGCGGAGCTTCTCTTCAAGTTCCGGTTGACCCGATAGCACGATTTGCACCAGCTTCTCCGAGGAAGTCTCGAGGTTGGTAAGCAGGCGAATCTCTTCAAGGAGTTCCCACGACAGGTTCTGTGCTTCATCGACAACAATGACGCAAACGCCATGCTCGCGATAGCGTTCAACGAGCCAGCGGTTGAGCTGGATGAGCATGCCTGATTTGGTCCTGTTTGTCGGCTCAAGCCCGAAGTCGGTCAGTACGAATTCGAGGAAATCGAGTACATCGAGGCGCGGATTGAAGACGAATGCGGTTGATACGCGCCCCTTGCTGAACGTGCTCAGGACAGTCTTGAGCAGGGTTGTCTTACCGGTTCCGACTTCTCCGGTCATCACGACAAAGCCTTTGCGGGCTGCGATGCCGTATTGCAGGCAGGCGAGGGTCTCCCGTATCTGCGGCATCACGTAGAGAAACCGCGGGTCCGGGCTCGAGCCAAACGGGAGTGCACGAATACCGAAAAACGATCTGTACATGTTTATCCGTTGGTGTTTTCAGCCGGCTTTGGGGGGCGGGAGAAAGGCCACAAGCTCTTCTTATCCTTGGCAGGTTGGGGAAGTCCGCTGATAAAGGAGATAGTGGCAAGAGTAGGCAGCTTTGTGAACGCCCAGACGTCCTTCTCGTTGCGGAGGGTTGTGTCGCGATACTCGAGCCAGGCGGCAATGAAGACGCCGATCATGATGCCGGCGAGAAGACCACCGCCAGCGAAGATGTAGGGGTTGGGGAAGGTGGGCGAATCAGGAAGGTTGGGAGCGTCCATGACGTGGAACTGCTCACCCTGCTGGCGATGTTCGAGGGCAGTTGCCATCGAGGATTCGTTCATCTTTGCGAGCAGGCTGTTGTAGAACTGTAGGGCGGTCTCATGATCGCGGGTGACCTGCTTGTATTCCTCTTCAATCGCCGGGCTGGCCTCAATTTTTCCCTGGACGACCTTGATCTGCTCCTGGATACGAGCCTGCTCCTGTTTTGCGCCAGCCAAGTTTTGCTGCTCGCCGCGAAGCTGGGTTTTGAGCTGGAACAGTTCCGGAGAATCCTTTTGGTTTTTCGGTTG
>PMWR01000349.1:0-50583 GCA_003166055.1 Acidobacteriaceae bacterium | reverse complement strand
CCAACACTTAGCGACGCTCCCGGGAGCCTTCCGATGTTCTTCCGCTCAAACTCAGCAAGCTTGGCATCCTGGTCGTCGAGGTTTCTCTTCGCATCTTCAAGCTGCTGCTTGAGGAAGTCGGTGGTTCCTTCTGCCGATTGTTCGCGAGCGCTGAGGTTTTCGCTCACAAACAGGGAGGTGATCTCGCCGCAGACCTGCTGTGCAGTGCGGGCGTCCTGAGCTTTGAAGGAGATAAAGAAACCGGGCATGCCGTGCGTGGATTGAATCGCCTTGATCCCGATCGCCTTTTGGGTCATTTCGATGCGGTCGTCGAGGGTACGACCCGCCCCAGCAAACAGGTTGAAGCGCTCGATGATGGGCTGCACGCGGGAGCGGCTCAGAATTTGTTCCTTCATGGAGGCCAAGCGCGACGTGAGGTCCTCAGAGACAACGGGAACGACGTACTTTTCAGGGACCTTCTGTTCTTCGATGAGAATGAGCGTTTGCGACACGTACTGGGGTGGCAGTACATATGTCAGACCGATTCCGACGCCAAGAAAGACGACGGAGCAGACGACGATCAGGCGGGCGCGCCGCTTGAGAATTGCAAAATAGTCTTCTGCTGTGAGTTCACGATGGCCTAGCATTAGATTCCTCCATATTCATCGTTCAATATCCCGTATGCCGCGCGGGGCAAATCCGACGCTGACGCTGATGCCCTGGAGTTGATCATTGAGAACGTTGTTGGGAAGCTGCGAACTCGATGACTGCTGAATAACCAGGTAGCTTGCTCCTAATGAAAAATATCTGCCGAGTCTGGTTGCGTACGACGTGCCGGCGAAAATTCCGCTTGTAGATCCGCTTCCCGCCTGCAAGCCGGAATCCCTCACGTAGCCGAAGCGTGCTGATAATGTCGTTTTCTTTTCGATTCTCCGAGAATAGAGGGCGCTGAGGGAGTCGAACTGGGCCCCGTAGAAGATTCCGGACCCCTCGTTATCCCCGTGGTAGTACTCAGCCGAAATGGTGTCGAACCGTTTGTGATAGGCGAGGCCGCCTGTAACCGAGAGATGGGCGGAAGACGGGATTGCCGAACCGCCGGAGCTTGAAATCCAGTCAGGGCCTACGGAGGCGTGCGAACTGAAGCCCTTGGCCCAATTGTGGGAGATTGACGCAAGCAAGGAAGTCGATCGGAAGGAGATACTCGATCCTGAATAGGTGTAGGACGATTCGGAAAAATCGGCATTCACCGTAGTTCTGGAATTGAATCGCCAGGCAGCGCCGAATGACCCGAAGATAGCCGACGTATCAAGGCCGTTTCCGTCAGGAAAGCGGAGAAACTGGTAGTTTCCGCTGGCGGAAACGCTGAGGGCATAATTGACGGGCAATCCGTATGAAACGCTGGTCAGGTTGTTTATGGTGTGCGTATTCTCAGTCAAAACTGTTTCTGAAGGATTTCCGGTTGTTGGGGGTCCACCGAGCGGTTCTCCAGTGCCCGGAATGCCGGAAAACCCGAACGTGGGCGATTGGGGGCGATAAGAGATGACGTCGGAGATGGTCATTCTCCACTTACGTCCTCCAATTGACTGAGCGACGGCGAAGTTCTGAAAATACCCCGTGTCGTAAAGTGGCTGAGAGAGCGTGAAGGTGTAGCCCCCCGAATAGGTCAACGACAGGGGCCGGCGCGACTTCCCGTTTTGGTAGTCGACGACTCCAGACATGGAGTTTGCCCACTGGTTCCCAAGTCCCCTGCTCCACCAGGCAGACTCTGAGTCGTGCAGCGAGTAGTTGAATGACCCGGACGGGCGCGAAGGTCCGGTCGCCGCGGGCTCAACCTGTGCGCCGGCAGCGAGTGAAATGGTGACCAGTAACCCCAGTAGAGCGATTGACTTCGTGATCATGGTACCGCCTCTATGGAACAACGATCGTGTCTCCAGCTTTAAGAGGAATGTCGTATTGCATGTTCCCCTTCAGTGCTTCCTTGTAATGGAGCGGGATTCGGATCCGCTTTCCATTTTCGTCGCGCAGGATGTACATTTTTTTGGTATTCGCGTCTTCAGTGAGTCCCGCTGCGCCGATTGCCTGTAAGAGCGTCATTCCGGGACTCAACTCCATTGGCCCCTTCCTGGACGACTCACCCATCATGTAGATGTTCTTGCTGTGAATTGCAATGACCGTTACCTCGACCAACGGATCCTGAAGGAACTTGCGGAGCTTCGCCGTGATCTGTGCTCCAAGTTCAACGGGGGTGAACCCTGCTGCCATCACCTCGCCGAGCAGGGGCATGGTGATGACGCCGTCCGGCCTAACCAGGAAAGACCCCGAGACAGCGCCTTCCTTCCAAACGTTCACTGCAATTTGATCGGAAGGTCCGATTACGTAGGTGTCTGCCAATTTGCCGGCGGCCAAGAGTGCAGCAGTGGTAGTAGGTGAGGTGGTGGTTGCAGGGGATGGCGTACCGATTGCAGATGGGGCGGAAGCTGCTGGGGGTGCAGTTGCTGCAGGTGCGGCTGGCTGTTGGTCCTGGGCTTCGCAGATAAGAGTGGTGCTCAAAACCGCCGCAATGAGCAGGCTTTCCAGTTTCATTTTACGACTCCGTTCCAATTGAATGCCTTCTGAGTTTCTGTTCCGAACTGCTGCAATCTTGTGAGAGGGCCTATCTGCGGGTGCCATCCTCGTTAGCCGTTCGCATTTCATTTTCCCCCATGGAAACAAGGACTTCCAAGGTCAGCCTTCGCTCGACACTGTGCAGATGCCGCGCAAGCGGCTTCATTCCGGGTCTGGGTTGTTGATTGCCCGTTGAGCTTGAGAGTCGGCGATCCAGCCTCATGTGTTGCGAGGGAAAATGACTGGTTGCTGAAGGAAACAAAGAGCTTTTTGACCGTTTTTCTAGTTCTGGAAGAGTCTTTGGGCCACCCAACGCCCATCAGAAACTCAATGATATCATCGCTCGGGTCATGGTTGGGACCATCAAAACCTGAGGAATAATCGATGGGTAATTCGTAGGTAACCACCGGCCGGCCAACTGCATCAGATCTGGATCAGCGAGTTTCCGCTTAACTCACCCCAATTCAAGAGGTTGGATATTGCTTGCAAGGGTTTTGTTGTCTGGACGAACGATTTGGCAGCGCGTGACGGGATCAACGGCGACAGCTTGTTGAGCCAAACGAAGGAACAGTTTGCTCCGGTTCCTGGATTTTCGACGATTGAAGCGGAAGTAAACTCATCAAAATAGCGGACCAAATGCTTATGGCTGAGGGCTCCCCGATGAGTCTGGATCAGCCACCGCTTGAGCAGGGAGATCACGAGATGAACCGCGGAAGCGGCTCTGAGGCTGCGGCTGTGTTGCCTTTATGAGCAGTCAAGCGCACGAAGGCTTTGCTCTTCAGGGGTGAATACCCCGTCCATCTGTCGGATTGAACAACGCTCGCTGGCGCGCCCGAGGCCTGTACAAAAGGCATCAGGCTGGCAGCGGCAGCGTCGGGAATATGGCGCTTGCGAATCCTGCCGATGCCTTGTCCATCCTGCCGTACACCAACCACAACCAACATATTGTCTAAATCTGGATTGCGGGGCAGATCCTCCTCCCGTCCGCGGAGATAACATTCATCCATTTCCCCTCGACCGGTGAGCAGATCCGGGAGTCGACCGGGCCTGACGATGGTGCTCATGTGCTCCGGTTTCCCGGAAAGTCCGGTCAGTCCTCGTTGCTCAGCCTCCGGCCCAGGTCGATCAGAGGCTTCTCAAGCATGTAGTAAGTTGCCATCGAAGCTACGAGGGTCGTGGGTATGAACAACGCAGTTCCAACAACGGGATTTCTCACGCCCATGTACACAAAAATGACATAGAGCACTGGGTAGTGCAGCAGATAGACTCCATAAGAGTAGAGTGCAATATGGCTTGTGAAGAAATTCGCAGCTTTCCACTTTGAATTGTGGAAGAGATTGATGGCCAGACCCAGCGCAAGGCAGAACAACCACCCCACCCAGTACACGGGCCTTTGGTGCATGTGAATCAGGCAGTAGATGGCAATCAGAAGCACCACATACCCTGGCCATATCCACGCCGGGATCCATGCTCTTTGCCTCTTTTCGAGTGCGTAGCAGAGGACTCCGCAAACGAAGCAAGGCACAAACTCCGCTAGCCCGAGGTGTCCTGGTGAACGCAGCCCCAACACCGCGGCCGCCGCACTGAGCAGCACTAGGAGACCGGAAATCCAAGTGACTCCATGCTTGCTCCGGGCTGTCAGGAAAAAGAACGGGAGCACGAGGTACATCTGAACTTCATATGGCAGTGTCCAAAGGGGGTCAAGGATGTTGGTTTTGGTGAAGAAGTTCTGCACGAGGAGAAGATTCGAAGCGATCTGCATCATCGAATATCCTGGCCATACAGCTCCGGAAGCGTTCTTCGGCATATTCAGCAAGAGCATCATTAATATTGCGAAAATCGACAGCGGATAGATTCGGAAGAACCGGCGCACGTAAAACCGCAAAGTAACGCCCGCGGTTGTGCCTTTCATCCGCTCAAGCGAGTGCATGAGCACGAGGCTGGTATGGACGAAAAAAGCCAGAACTCCGGCCCGGCCCATCTCGCTGGTGAACGACATCAACGATTCGGGACCCCAGCCGGCATGGAAATGGAGGGTGTCCGCAACGTGCTGTATTGCCACGCTCGTCACGGCGAACGAACGCAAAATATCAAGGTTCGGTCTGTGTCGCATATAGGACTTAATCGTCCGTTTCTTGTCCGAATCGCAGATCGGAGCTCTTTCCTGGGATGTCTAATTTGGCATGTTGGAGCGGCGTAGTAAAGCCTGATACCCCGCACAAGACTAACATCTTGACGATGAGTTTCCTGCGTGGGTTCTGCGGCGAGCAAAGATCTTCTATTTGTTTAACTCATCCGATCCCTTGCTGGAAACAACCTTTCCATTCCGCAGTGCGTTGGTCGGTCCTTCATCCCCGTGAAGACAATGGGCTGCGGGATAGTGGGTCAAGGGGGTAGTCGCCTGGATGGAAGGGCTCGGTTGAGTAACTGCAGGGCCCCGATTGAAGGGTTCGAGGGTGAGTTTTCCGCCAAAGGTGATTAATTGTGATTATCAACCTGCCCACGGGCGCACTTGCCGAACCTTGGCGGCCACTTCTGTTTGGCGAGTTGGCCGTTCCAGGTAGAAGTATCTTATCGCCAAAGAGAGCACTCCTATCCCAATTTCCAACATGCGCCAAACGGCGCGGAAAGGGTTGAATCCTCTTGGCATTTCGGGATTTGGATTGCTGTTAGAATTGACGCAAGTTTCTATGTCGACCACTTCCCATCAGGAAAGCTTGCCCCCGAAGGTTACCAGCTCAAGGGCTTTCGCGAATCCGTCGCTCGAATTCGGTCGGTTCGCCCTATGGGGAGCAGCCCTGATAGTCGTATTGCTGTCGGCTTTGTACTTCACGGTCCTTGGACGGCTGGTGACCGAGTGGTGGCATGATCCTGAGACTTCACACGGATTTCTTGTTCCACCATTTGCGGCGTACCTTGTCTGGACGAACAGGGATCGAATCCGTGCAACCAGAATCCAGCCTTCTTGGGTTGGAGTTGTGGTGATTGCGTTTGGATTAGGGATGCTGATCCTGGGTCAGTATGGCGCGGAACTCTTTTTGTCACGTGCATCCCTGATCGTCGTGCTAGCGGGCATGACGGTGTGCTTTGGCGGCTGGCCAATGCTGAGGGAACTGCGGTTTTCGCTGCTGGTTCTTTTGCTGGCGATTCCGATTCCTGCGATCATCTATAACCAGATCACGTTCCCGCTGCAGATACTTGCATCGAAGGCCGCGAGCGCCCTGCTGCCGGTATTCGGTGTACCTGTTTTAAGGGAAGGAAATGTAATTGACCTGCCGACGATGCGTTTGGAAGTGGCGGAGGCGTGCAGTGGCATCCGGTCGTTGATCAGCCTTTTCACCCTGGCGATCTTCTACGGTTACTTTCTCGACAAATCGGTTGTTCGTCGCACGCTCCTGGTGCTTTCAAGCATTCCAATAGCGATTGGGGCGAATGCGATCCGAATCGTTGGTACGGGATTGTGCGTGCAGTACTGGGACCCGGATAAGGCGGTGGGATTCTTTCATGAATTCTCCGGCTGGGTAGTGTTCCTGGTCTCGTTGGGCTGCCTCTTCGCCGTCCATAAGATGCTGTGCCTATTCTCACCAAGGCGGGTGTCAACATGAATCGCATCCGGTTCTGGGTGGTTGTTGTTCTGCTTGTAGTGGCGGCACTTGTGCTCTTCCGCCGGGGGAACTCGGAAACGATTGTTCCGAGCGAACCACTGTCGGGAGTTCCGGATACGATCGCCGGGTTAAGCGGGGTGGATGCGCCGATTGACCAGGAGCAGCTCGATATTCTGGGCAAAGGCGACTTTCTTTCGCGTGTTTATACGAATGGCGGAAGGAGTGGCCAGGTGGGCCTGTTTATTGCCTATTTTGCATCGCAGAGAACAGGGGCAACGATGCACTCACCGCGGAACTGCCTTCCGGGGTCCGGCTGGTCATTTGAGTCATCGCAATACGTAACAATAAAGGATGTGCAGGGTGAGCCCCATCAGGTGGGGGAGTACATCATTGCTAATGGCGACAACCGTCAGTTCGTGATCTATTGGTATCAGGCCCACGGGCGCAGTATTGCAAATGAGTACAAGGCAAAGGCATATCTGGTTTCCGATGCAATCCGGATGAACCGCACGGACGGAGCGTTGATTCGAGTGATCACGCCGATTTATGGAGCTGGGGGAGTTCCGGCGGCGAGAGAACGGGCCGAGGGATTTGTGGCGGCGCTGATGCCGCAGTTGCCGCGTTTTATCCCCAATTAGGCGATGGAGCGATCGGTTGGCGGATTTGATTTGAAGCTGCACTCTCAGAACCGGGAGTGGAGCAAGGATGGAAGAAGATGACGAGCAAGATCGAGTCAATTCATAACGGTATTGAGTCCAGGAGAAACGTCATGCGGCGGCGAGTATCAGTTTGCGCGCTTGGAATGTGTGTGGCAATCGCCTTCCTGTCTGGTTGCCATGGAGACCCCAACGTCCGCAAGCAGAAGTATCTCGAGAGCGGCAAGCGCTACGAAGCAGCCGGGAAGTACAACGAGGCCGTAATCCAGTTTTCGAATGCTCTGAAGATCGACAAGAGCTTTGCGGATGGGCATTACGAACTCGCCAAGACGTACATGCACATGGGTCAGATTCGTATCGCATACAGCGAGCTCATGTACACAGTGACGCTGCAACCGTCGAATTACAAGGCACGTCTCGACCTCGGCAATCTGTTGCTGGCGGGGGGGAGGATAGATGAGGCACAGGCGCAAGCAGACGCGGTGAAGGCAATGCAGCCTAATAACCCTGATCTCCATGCGCTGCTTGCTGGTATTGCGGCGAAGAAGAACTTGAGGGGCGAGGCGATGAAGGAGATCCAGACGGCGCTCACGCTGGATCCGAATCGTGCTGCGTTTCATGAGGATCTGGCTCTGCTTGAAGGGAGCGACCCTACCAAAGCGTCAGTGGTTGAGGATGAGCTCAAGAAGTCAGTAACGCTCGATCCGAAGTCGACGAACGCGCGCATGTTGCTGGCTGACTTTTACGCGTCGAATAATCGTTGGCCAGAAGCGGAACAGTCGGCCCGGGACGCGGTGCAGGCCGACCCAAGCAGTCTCCGCGTTCGCACCAGTCTTGCTCAACTCTATCTTCGCGAAGGCAAGCAGTCGCAGGCCGAGGACGTTTACCGTCAGGCGACGAAGGATCTTACCGACAACCCGTCGGCGGTTCGCGTTTTGGCCGATTACTATGAGCGGTCGGGCCAGGCTCAGAAAGCGCGAACCGAGTATCAAGCCGAAGCGGATAAATATCCCAAGAACCTTCCTTTGCAAGAAGGTTATGTTCGCTCGCTGCTCGAGGTTGGAGACGAGCCGACAGCGCTCAAGACGATAACGGACTTGGTGAAGAAAAATCCAAAGGATCCCCAGGTTCTTGCGTTGAACGGGATTGTCATGCTTCGTGAGAATAAACCGGCGGATGCAGAGAACTTCCTGATGAACGCCGCGAAGGAGTATCCGAAGGATTCGTTTATCTTGTTCTGGCTGGGAAGGGCAGCGCTCGCGAAGAACGATATGGCGCAGGCCGAAACCTCTTTGCGCGAGTCGACGGAACTTGCTCCGGGCAGAGTGGATGCGCAGGCGGAGCTTGCCCGTATAGCTGTGCTTCATGGTGACATGAATCTGCTTGCGTCGGTGGCGGACAGTACAATCGCGGCGGTTCCCCGTTTTCCCGGTGGATATGTTTGGCGCGCAGTTGTTGAGATGAGCCGGAACATCCCGGAAAAGGCTGAAGCGGACCTGAAGACGGCAATGAGCATCGCGCCGCAGAGCGCACCTGCCTACCTTCAATTGGGAAAACTCCGCTTCTCCCAAAGGAAGTTTCCCGAGGGGGTGGCCCTGCTGGAGCAGGCTCTCGATCGCGATCCGAATTCGATCGAGGCCATGCGCATGCTGGTTGGCTACGACTTGTACATGAAGCAGCCGGACAAGGCTGAAGCGCGTGTTGAGGCGCAAATTGCGAAGAGCCCGAACAACAGCTTCTTCTACGATCTGCTGGCATCATTGCAGGCCCAGGCAAAGAAGTTGGACCTGGCAACGACCACCGCGCAGAAGGCGATGGGACTCAACCCCAGCGATGGCGAAGCAGTCTCGCTCTACGCACAGATCCAGGTATTGCGGGGCCAGACGGGAAGCGCAATCGGCGTATGGGAAGAGTGGATGAAGGTTCATCCAACCGACGCGAGCGCGCTAGCTGTGCTGGGGATGCTGGAGGAGTCACGATCGAACAAGCCGAAGGCTGAGATCTATTACAAGAAATCGCTGCAGATAGATCCGCTCCAGCCTGTTGCCGCAAACAACCTGGCCTACATGATGCTGATGAACGGCGAAAATGCCGACGTGGCGTTGACGCTTGCGCAAACTGCTCGCAGAGCGTATCCAGAATCCCCCAGCACAGCCGATACGCTGGCATGGGCTTACTACACGAAGGGGGCCTTTGGATTCGCGCGTGATCTGCTGGAAGAGGCAACGAAGGAGCAGCAAAGCGACGCAACGATGGAATACCATCTTGGCATGGTTTATGCGCGTCTGGCCAACCGGAGCGCGGCGATCACGCATTTGAAGAAGGCAATTTCTCTTGCGCCCAATTCTCCTACCGCCAAGGACGCTAGAGACGCGCTTGTGGCCATAGGATAAGCAGGAGATTGTTGCACTGTGACGAGCGCTTTGGCCGGAGCCGCATGTCCGCCTCGACGAGTGTTTGAGCGTTGCCCAACTTGGAGTGTGCATCTGCTTCCCTGGATTAGGACATGACAAACACCAAGACGATCGCTCGAAACTCGGGCTGGTACGGGATCGAGCAGGCGGTCGGGTTCATCTCCAATCTGGTTACTTCGATAGCGATTGCGAGGACGCTTGGCCCGTCGAAGAACGCATACCTTGTATACGTATCCTATATAGCCTATGTGGCAAGCAACCTGGGTGCTCTCGGAATCCCTGCCACTACCAGCAAGTACATGGCAGAGTTCATCGGTATGGGAGATCGCGGGACCGCTCGCTATATCTACTTCCGCACCTTGTTGCTTCAAGTTGGCGTTGCCACTTTGGCCACCGGCGGCGTTGTGATCTGGGTTCTACACGATGCGCCCGCTGACTATCGCATTGCTGCGGTTCTTGTGGTGCTGAGCATCTGGCCCTCGATGGTCAACTCCATCTCATCGATGGCGAACATGGCCACGGAAAACCTGGCGACCAATCTGCCTGCTTCAATTGTTTCCACCATTGTTTACGCACTGGCCATTGGGGCGTCAGTCGTGATGCATTGGGGCGTTGTGGGAATCGGGGCGGCGCTTTTTCTGATGCGCGTCGTCGATTTTCTGGTGCGAATCTTCCCGACGATGAAGCGAATCCTGGGCTGGGAAACAACCCATGTTCAGCCAGAGGGGCTGCGCAGTCGAATGATAAGCTTCGCGTGGCAGAGCGTTACTACAATGGTCGCGTCGCTGATTGTCTGGGAGCGGTTTGAGGTTTTGCTTCTAAAGCCGCTTTGCCCCGATATTAACCAGGTTTCCTATTACTCGGTGGCGTTCAGCATGGCCGACAGGCTATTGCTTGCGTCCGTGATTTTTGGCCAGGCAACCGCGGCGACGATCTTTGTTCAGTTCGGTCGCGACAAATCGCGACTTCCAATGATTACTGCATCAACGTTTCGCTACCTGGCTCTGATGGCAATTCCCTTGCATTTCATCGCCGTCTCTCTGGCCGTTCCGGCATTGCTGTTGCTTTACGGGCGAGCTTGGGCAGGCGCCGCAGCCGTGGCGACTCTTGCTCCATTGCTTTGCCTTTCAAAGGCATTCATGCGTCCCGCGCAGAGCATTCTTCAGAGTCATGAACGGCAAGGCTTTGTGATCTGGGCGACGGTGATCGCCGGGGCTATCGACGTTGGTGTTACATGGTGGCTTGTAAGAGCGCATGGCGCTGTTGGCGCCTGCATTGGCAGCGGCGCAGCGCAACTGACTGCCGTGGGAATCATGTGGTGCGTGAGTATGAAGTTGTACAAAGTTCGCCTCCCGTGGCTCTTTGTGGGGAAGATCGCGCTGATCAGCACTATCGCCTCACTGGCCGCGCATTACGTAGCGCTGCAGTTTGCGCCATTATGGGGCCTTCTTCTTGGTGGTATGGCCTCGGTGGTGGTTTTCTTCGCGTTGTTCTATCTTTTCCGCGTGCTTGAAGTCGAGGATCGCTCGCGGTTTGAGTCATTGACGCGGATGTTGCCGGGGCCACTTGGGAAGACGGGGTCGAAGGTGCTTTCGATCCTGATCCCTGCCGCGGAGGCCGACGTCAACCCTGCCAACGTATGACAGGCATCGGAGGCGTTGAAGAACAGCGGCCGGCTCGATGGGTGATTGAGCTTGGAATTCGGTCCAATTATCGAGCATCTGACCTTCTGACTGGGGAATCACAGCCGCGGTTCAGTGAGGAGCGATTTTTCCGGCGATAGCTTTCCCGGGAGTCAAGCGACTGGAAATCGCGCCGGCTAATTGTTCCGCACATAGGCTTATTCATCGAATACATCTTTACATTGAATTGGTCTGGCCCCGATAATCCTGACTGCCTTTGAAGAGCGTGCTTCCTGGGGGATGCAGATTTCGCGTTTGAAATCAAAGGACATTCAGGAGGAGAGTTCACCATGATCAAGATCAGCCCACTTGCGTTGGCTTTGTCGGTTTCAATTGCAGCAGGCACCCTAGCCGGGGCACAGGACGCGCCTGCTTCCGGCACCGCGTTGCCCAATGTCTTGCAGATTACGCGTGAGTACACAAAGCCGGGAAAGGGCGGCGCAATGCATGACAAGACGGAAAGTGCGTTTGTTCAGGCGATGACGCGCGCGAAAGCGCCAACTCATTACCTTGCCCTGAATTCGCTTTCCGGCAAGAACCGAGCTCTTTACCTGACCTGGTATGAATCGTTTGATGCCTGGGAAAAGGATATGAAGTCAGTGGAGAAGAATGCGACTCTCTCAGGGGAACTGGAACGGGCCGCAGTCGCCGATGGCGAATTGCTTGACTCAATGGACCAGGCCGTCTTCTACAACGCCCCCGAACTGAGCTATCGTCCCCACCCGGACGTTTCGCATGCGCGGTACATGGAGATATCTGAATACCATGTGAAACGTGGACACGAAAGCGGCTGGAGAGAGCTGGTTAAGATGGTGATCGCGGCTAACGAGAAGGCGGGGACAAGTGCACATTGGGCGATGTTGAACCTCGTCTATGGCGGGGATGGTGGATCGTATCTGCTGCTTACCGCGGACAGTTCCATGGCGGATATCGATCACGGATTCACGGAGGATAAAGGCTTCCACGATGCGATGGGAGAGGATGGCTGGAAGAGGTTTGAACAGCTCTACGCCGATACGATTGATGACAGCCACACCGAACTGTTCGCTATCAATCCCAAGCAGAGCTATATGGACGATTCGGTGATCAAGGCCGATCCGGATTTCTGGAGGCCGAAGGCTGCTGCGTCCAAGGCTGCGGCTGCTTCTGCAAAGCCTGCGGACAAGGCGAAGCCGTAGACACGGTTCGAATCAAGTTGCGGTACAACGGTGGGCGGCTCCGGGTTCTTCGGGGCCGTTCTCATTTTGCGGGCGGTTTAGGACTGGGCGGCGGCGCAGGATGGAATCGGGGGCTGACAGGGAAGTCGGAAGGATGCTCTACTTTTTCTGGAGGGTTCGGATGGAGAAGCAGGGATCGAAGAATCTAAATCGCCGCGCGTTTCTGGTGTCGGCTTCAGCGACGGCTGCAGCCGGACTGGTGGGGGCGAATGCGGAGCCGGTATTAGCTCAAGCTGCGGCCCAGAGCGAGACCCAAGCCCGAGACACGGCTGGACAGGCGACATTTCAACTGATTACCGCGGAGACTATCCTGGGCGACGTTAAGGCGCTGCAGGCTGCTTCGGGCAATAACAACCTCGCCACGCATAGTGAGTTCTCGGTGGTGCTGACTTCTGAGAGAGCTCACCGCGCAAAGGAATTCGAGTGGCATGAGGGGCGGGATCACATTTTGCAAGTTATTGATGGCGTAACGGAGTATGAGCTGGGAGGTGTGCCGAAGGACGCGCACAGCCCGAAGCCCGGCGAATGGCTTGCCCCGGCATCGGATGGGGCAGCTAAATTGACGCTGCATACGGGCGACATGCTGATCATTCCGCGGGGAACGCCGCACAAGAGGAGCACGGCAGGGAGCGTGACGTTCACGCTGATCTCGCCGAGCGGCGTGGCCAAAGGCTAATGACGCGCCTAGCAGCCAATTCCGCCCGGTCTAAGTTCGTCCGTGAGGGGCTAAAGTCCGGATCATTGATTGAGCATCTTGCGGCACGACTGAAGTCGTGCCCTTTCAAAACCGCTGCTTTCTGTCGATGAACTAGACGCGCTCGATAAGAAGCGATTCGATGACGACGGGTTTGTGCGGCTTGTCCATGGAGTTGCGCGCGACCTTTGAGATCTTTGTCACGATGTCCTGCCCCTCGACCACCTCTCCGAAGATGGTGTGGTTGCCGGTGAGCCAATCAGTGGGCGCCACAGTGAGGAAGAACTGGCTGCCGTTTGTGCCCGGGCCAGAGTTGGCCATGGCGAGTTTGCCAGGCTTGTCGAACTTGTGCGGGGAGCCCTTGGTCTCATCCTGGAAGCGATATCCTGGGCCACCCATGCCACTGCCTGCAGGGTCGCCGCCCTGGATCATGAAGTCGGGAATCACGCGGTGAAAGATGGTTCCGTCGTAGAGCTTGTTTTTGGATTTTTCGCGGGTGATGGGGTGAACCCATTCTCGGGAACCTTCAGCGAGTTCTATGAAGTTCTTGACGGTAATGGGCGCGTCGGCTTCAAAGAGCCGAACGGTGATTTTGCCTTCAGTGGTGTTGAAGACGGCGTATGTTCCAGCTGCGAGTGACATTGAAACTCCTGGTTGATCTTTTTTCGAAGATAGCGATGCGATGGTTAAGGTTTGGGTGCGGCAGGCGCAGAATCGGCCGGCAAAGGCGGAATCGGCTGTCCTTCGGGGACGATGGTGACCTTCTTGAGAAACACTGGAGTGCGTGGCTTGTCGTTCTTGTCGCGATCGACGTGGGTGATGGACTTGACCACCTGGACGCTCGCATCATCGCACTGCCCAAACAATGTGTAGTGCTGGTTAAGCGAGTCGTAGGCAGCTTCGGTGATGAAGAACTGGCTTCCGTTTGTGTCGGGGCCTGAGTTTGCCATAGCGAGGCGGCCGGGACGGTCGAAGTTCAGGTCGGGATCGAACTCGTCATTAAAGCTGAAACCGGGGTCGCCCTCGCCGGTTCCGGTGGGGTCGCCGCCCTGAATCATGAACTCGGGAATGACGCGGTGAAAGATTGTTCCATCGTAGAAGGGCCTGTTGTGCTGCTTCTTGTGGGTTTTCGGATCGGTCCAATCGATGGTTCCGGTGGCGAGGCCGATGAAGGTGGAAACCGATTTGGGGGCCTGACGCTGATAGACCTTGCAGGTAATCCGGCCCATGGAGGTATCCATGACAACGGTCGGGCCGTTTGGGATTGTGCGGACTGCCGGTGTTGCTTCTGGCGCATCGGGAAGGTCATCGAGTGCCGACTTGACCTGGGAGGCGGGTTGAGGCGGCGTCGATTGCGAGGAAACAGCCGTGGCGCATGCCATAACCAGGGCAGACGCAAAGAGTGAGTGCAGGAATCTCATACCGACTTAGAGGTTAAATCATGGAGCGGGAGGGTTGCCAGACACCTGCGGTGGGACGGAGGCTTGTTGAATCTAATGCCGCGTCAATCCGGGAATTACAAGCTGCCATTGACGTCCTACCCATAGATAGTCTATATATCTGTGCATGGCCAAGAAACCGGACCTTTTTCCTGGAACGCTCGACATGCTCATCCTGAAGACGCTGACCCATGCTCCGCTGCATGGGTATGGGATAGCTCTGTCGATCAAGCGATTGTCAGACGAAGTTTTAACGGTGGAGGAAGGCTCGCTTTACCCAGCTTTGCAGCGGCTGCTGCTGCAGGGATGGGTGAAGGCGGAGTGGAAGATGACGGAGACCAACAGGCGCGCGCGCTTTTACACGCTGACGGCGTCTGGCCGGAAGCAACTGGGAATCGAGCTGACGGAGTACGAGCAGATGATCGCGGCAATTGGGCGGGTTTTGGGGTCTGCGGAGGCCTGAGAGATGAAGGGACTTGTGAAAAAGATCGAGCTGCTCTTCCGGCGGAAGCGCTTCGCGGCAGAGCTGGATGAAGAGATGAGCTTTCATCGCGAGCAAGCAGTGAAGGATCTCATCGCGAATGGAATGACGCCGCAGGAGGCGCGATTCGCGGCAGCGCGAGAGTTTGGCAACGCGACTCGGCTGAAGGAGCAGAGCCATGAAGTAGTTGGATTTGGCTTTGAGACGGTGGTTCAGGACCTGAGGTTTTCGGTTCGGCAGTTGCGCAAGAATCCGGGATTTGCAGCGACGGCGATTCTGATATTGGCATTGGGGATGGGCGCCAGCGTAGCGATCTTTGCGTTTGTGGATGCGGCGTTGATCAAGCCGCTGCCTTATGCGAATCCGAGGCGATTGGTGGCGGTGATGGAGAGCTCGGCAGGGTTCGATTGGAACAACCTGTCCTATGCCGACTACCTGGATTGGAAGCGCATGAACAGGACGCTGAGCTCGATGGAGGTATTTACGGGGACGGGGTATGCGCTGAATACGCCCGATGGGACTGAGCCGGTGCCGGGAATGCGCGTGAGCGCGGGGTTCTTCAGCACGCTCGGCATCCGGCCGATGCTGGGACGCGACTTCAGGCCGGGAGAGGATGCGGCGGGCGCGGCACCGGTTGTATTGATGAGCTACGGAACGTGGCAACGGCGATTTGGCGGGCGCAGGGATGTGGTGGGGCAAGCGGTGATGCTGAGCGGGGTTTCGTACACGATTGTGGGCGTTCTTCCGCAGGATTTTGAATTCGCGATTCGGGACAGCACGGAGTTCTGGGAGGCGCTGCAGCCGACGCACGAGTGTGAGAAGCGTCGGAGCTGCCACAACCTGGATGGCGTAGGCAGGTTGAAAGATGGAGTGACGGTGTCGGCTGCGCTGGTGGATATGAAGGGGATTGCCGCGCAACTGGAGCGGCAGTATCCGGATTCAAACCGAGGGAGCAGCGCAGCTGTGATTCCTCTGGGGAAGTTCATCGTGGGGGACATCCGGCCAATTCTTCTGGTGCTGCTTGGCGGGGCGGGATTGCTTCTGGTGATCGCGTGCGTGAACGTGGCTAGCCTGCTGCTGGTGCGTGCGGAGAGCCGGCGGCGAGAGATTGCGGTGCGGGGGGCGCTGGGTGCATCGAGGGCACGGTTGAGCCGGCAGTTTATGACGGAAGGAATAGCGCTGGTGTTGGCCGGGAGCGCTGTGGGGCTGGCGCTGGCAGCGGCAGGTATGCGTGTGCTGCTGGGGTTGCTCTCGAAGGACATGCTGGCCGGGATGCCATTTCTGCGTGGCCTGGGGCTGAATGGTCACGTGTTGTTATTCGCAGGAGCTCTGGCAGTGCTGGCGGCGGTACTGTTTTCGATTACTCCGATTTTGCATTTCAGATTGTCGAGCATGCGCGATGGGCTGACGGAGGGCGGACGCGGCAGCGCGGGGACGCTGTGGCGGCGGATGGGCGCGAGTCTTGTGGTAGTTGAACTGGCCACAGCTGTTGTTCTTCTGGCCGGCGCTGGACTTTTGGGCAAGAGCTTGTACAAGCTTCTGCATGTGGACCTGGGGTTTGCGGCAGACCATTTGGCGACGGTGAATGTTGGGCTGCCGCCATCTGCATTCAGCAAGGATGAGCAAGTGGTGGCGTTTGTGAGGGCGATGCTGGAGCGCGTGGAGACTCTGCCCGGAGTGGAGTCGGCGGCGATTACCACCTTGCGACCCGTGAGTTGCAACTGCGATACGGACTGGGTGAGGTTTGTTGGCAAACGGTATAACGGCATTCATAACGAAGTGAACGATCGACAGGTAAGCTCGGGTTTCTTTACCGCGCTTCATGCACGGCTGCGCGAAGGGCGGTACTTCTCGGATGCGGAAGGCGCAACCAAGCCCAAAGTGGTGGTGATCAATGAGGCATTTGCGAAGAAGTACTTCCCGGGAGAGGACCCAGTTGGGAGGAAGTTTGGGGACACGGAACTGACGCCGAAGTCGATTCGAGAGATTGTGGGGGTGGTGGCGGATTTCAAGGATGCGGGGCTTGATCAAGATCAGTGGCCTGCGGAGTACGAGGCATTCAACCAAGACTCAGACACCTACTTCACGCTGATGGTGCGGACTCGGCGGGATGAACGAACGGTGCTGCCGGAGCTGGCTGGGGCGATTCATGAAGTGAGCAAGCAGGCGGCGGTGGAAGAAGGCACCACCATGATGGACAGCATCAACGCGTCGCAGACGGCTTACATGCATCGTTCTGCGGCGTATCTGGTGGGAGGGTTTGCTGTTCTGGCGTTGCTGCTGGGAGTGGTGGGAATGTATGGGGTGATTGCGTATTCAGTGAGCCAGCGGACACGTGAGATCGGGGTGAGGATGGCGCTGGGCGCACAGAAGAGCTCGGTGTACAAGCTGGTGCTGGGGGAGGCGGGACGACTGATAGGTTTGGGTGTGGTGCTGGGGCTGGCGGGATCGGTGGGCGCGGCGAGGCTGATGGGCAAGCTGCTGTTTGGGGTGCAGGCGTGGGACGTGGAAACGCTGGCCGGTGTTGCGGTGGTGCTGGGAGTGTCGGCGATGCTGGCGAGTTACATACCGGCGAGGCGGGCGGCGGGGGTGAATCCTACGGAGGCGTTGCGGGCGGAGTGAAACGGTTCNNGTTCGTAGTTCACAGATCTTAGTTCACAGTTCGTCGTTCGCAGTTCACAGTTCGAAGGTGTCAGCTATCAGTGATCGGGGGAATAGTGAGCGGTTGACGGATTACAGTTGGGGGTTAATGTCGGGATGAGATTCGGGGATTCCCACCCATCGACAGAGAAGAGAGGAGTCGAAGGATGGGGCACCCAGCACCTGGTTCAGCTTGAGGCTGTCGGAGACCTGATTAGATGATGCGGAGGAAGCGGTCCTGGCGGAGTTGCGCGCCGGGGAAGACCATTTCGAGGTTGTTTGCGCCGAGGGTTTTGGCGGCGGCTTCTCCGAGTACCTGCCGGAAGTCGGTGGTGACGGCGAGATCGCGACCTTCGTTCAACAGGTGATCGTCGAGGCCGGGCCAGCGGCCGTAGACCTTGCCGCCTTTGACGTTTCCGCCGAGGACAAACATGGCATTCGCATGGCCGTGGTCGGTGCCGCCGGTGCCGTTCTGGCGTGCGGTGCGGCCGAACTCCGACATGGTGACGAGCGTGACATTTTCGGCGTCGTCGCCAAGGTCGCGCCAGAAGGCTGAGATCGAAGTGGAGAAATCGGTGAGGCGATTGGCGAGCTGGCCGTCGACTGCGCCCTGGTTCTGATGGGTATCCCAGCCGCCGACATCGGTGAAGGCAGCTTCGACGCCGAGGTTGGCTTTGAGGAGCTGAGCGATCTGCTTCATGTTGTTGCCGAACTCGGAGTTTGGATACTCGATGCCGGCCGCGGGCTTGTACTGGGCGGGGTTGGCGTCGCGCAGCATCTTGACCGCGTCGAATGTTTCTTCGCCGGTGGTGTGGAAGAGGTGATCGCCGGTTTCGCCGTACATTGCGGCGAAGGCGGTAGCAGCGGGTGAGGGCGTTGGGCCGCGGCCGCCGACTGTGAAGTTGTTGACGTTGGAAAGAGCGATTGCGGGGATCGGTCCTTCGATTGTGCGGGGGACCTGGGCGCCGAGAGCCAGTGCACGAAAAGCGGTGTGCTCACGGTTGTGACGGAGTGCCTGATTGTCGCTGAGATCCTGGGCCTGGAGAGCGCGGTTTAGCCAGCCATCCTGCGTGCTTTTCACGCCGGGGGTTCCGGACTCCATGTAGTCCTGGGCGTCGAAGTGGGAGCGGGTCATGTCAGGCGAGCCTGCGGCGTGGACGATGGCGAGGTGGCCCTGATCGTAGAGAGGCTTGAAAGGCGCGAGGGATGGATGCAGACCAAAGAAGCCATCGAGGTCAACGACCTGATTTTGCGGGATGGCGATGGTGGGGCGCATGGTGTAGTAGTTTTTTTCTGTGTAAGGGACAACGACGTTGAGGCCGTCGGCGGCTCCACGCTGAAAGACGACGACCAGTCGGCGGCCAGGGTAGGTGGCGGCGGTTTCGGCGAGCACGGAGCGGACAAGGAAGCTGGGGATGGCAGCGGTGCCCGCGATGGCGAGGGCTCCGTTGCGGAGGAAGAATCGCCGATTGGTCTGCATGTGGTGCTCCTTCTGTGGAACTTATCGAGATCCGGTTCGCTTTGAACCCATCCCTCAGGGGCTGAAGCCCTGTTGAATTCGCGGCTGTTATGGCACGACTCAAGTCGTGCCCTTTCAAAACCTCGGTTTACTCAGAGGTTCGTTGACCTCCGGTGAACTTGGCATCGTCGCTAACGACGCTGAAACTCGGGCGAGCCTAGCAAGAGTCCGGCGAGGAGCTGATCTTGTTTTTCGAGTGCGTTGGCAGCTTGCTTTTGAGCGGCCGGGGTTGGTGCAGCGGGCTGGGCTGCGGTCTTGACTAATAGATTCTGTTGGGCGTTGCGCTGAGCGGGCTGCGGATGGAAGTTTTGGGGCTGGGGGGCCTGGGCGGCCTGCTGGTTGAGCTGGGCCTGCTGGCTGAATTGATCAAGCAGAGCTTGCCGTGTGTCATCGCTCAGTCCACCGGCTACGAGTTGCGCTTCGAGGCGTTGTTCTTCTGAGACGGGTGAGTAGCTGGTAGCGGGGATTGGCTGGGTTGCGGCGGTGGTCATTTCCGATGGTGGGGCTGGTGGCTGTGGCGGGTGAGCCATTGCAGCGGACTCGACGGGAAGCGGGAAATCTGTCGGGGTTGTCCAGTTCACGGTAATGCCGTTGAGATGGTTAGACGCGAGCGAGAGAGCGAAGTTCATGCGGTTTACGAGTGCGCCAGTGCTAACCCAGGTGGAGGCCTGCCAGTTGTAGCCGGTGGGGGGAACCGCACCGTAGAGGGGCATGCCCATGTCGCGGAGAGCGTTGACGAGTGGCTCCATGCTGAGGGCGGTGAGGTTGGAGGCGCGCGCGGCGGAGGCGATGAACTCGAGGGGCGTCTTGACCTTGTTGCGGAAGGTGTTGGGGGCCCAGAATTCCGGCGAGTGATAGAGAGTGGTGAGGACCTTGGAGATGTCGCCACCACTTGAAAGATAGGACTTTGCGAGACTGTTAACGAGAGCCGGTGGCGGGTCGTCGCCGACGAAGCGGATAGCGATCTTGCGGGAGAGGAAATGGGCGGTGGCGGGGCTGGAGGCAAGCATGTGAAGAAGTTCGCGGCCTTCGGCTTCGCCTTTTTCCTTGAACTTTTTGCCGAGCACTTTCTTGGCGCCGGGCTCGTGGCGATTCTGGTCAAATGTGAAGCCGCCGCCACGCTGGGGCTTATCGACGGTCCAGCCGGTAAGGATGCGGGCCACCTGGGTGACGTCGGCCTGGGTGTAGCCGCCGTTTACGCCGAGAGTGTGGAGTTCCATCAACTCGCGTGCGTAGTTCTCGTTGAGGCCTTCAGGCTGCGCCTTTTTTGAGTCGGGACGGCGAGCTGCGTTGATTTTTGCTTTCTCTGCGGCCGTGGAATCGGGACCCATGCTGCTGGAGTTGTCGAGATAGAGGAGCATAGCGGGGCTGTGGGCCGTGGCTTCGAGCAGGTCTTCGAACTTGCCGAGGGCGTGGGGGCGAATGACGTCGCGCTCAAAGCTGACCAGGTAGGAGGGAGTCTCATCGTTCTTGTGGAGGAAGACATTAAAGTGGTTGAGCCAGAAATCGGTCATCACTTCAAGGAGTTGGGTGTTGGAGTAGATATCGCGGGTGAGGCGCTGAGCGGCAAGTTCTTCGCTCACCACTCGCTGGGGAGCGACGAGGGCGACGAGGTATTCCTTCTGCGCGGGGGTGAGGCCGTTGGCGATGGCGAGGCGTTGCGGGGGCTTGAGTCCTTTAAGGAAAGCGTCGACGTCGGGCTCTGGCATGGTTGCGATACGGGCAACGCGCTGTTGAGGGGGAAGGGCTGCGAGCTCTGCAACAAGGGAGGGATCAACAGGTGCGCGGTCGGCGAGGGCTTGCGCCTTTTTCTTCCGGAAGGTCTCGTTGGCTGCGGGGTTGGCCAAGTCCTGATCGCCTTGGGCGGCGATTGAAGGAAGCGACGGCGTGGTCATGGCCATGTTGCCGTCTGAGACGGGCGTCTGCATTCCGGCGGAAGCTGTTGGCTGGCCGGCCATTGAGGGGTACATGGAAGCTGAAGCCGGTTGGTTGGCTGAGGCAAGCTGCTGCTTCTGCTGCTTTTCCTGCTGGCGCTGGCCGTAGCGGAAGATGTCGTTGTCGTAGACAATGCGCAGGGCTGCGCTTTGCGGCTCCGGGGCTTTCTTGTCGATGGTCTGGCGAATTACGCCGTTGGTGGGAAAACGGAAGAGCAGATCCTGCGGCGCCAGTTGCATGGCCGGGTACTCATTGAGGCGAGTATTCAAGTCGGTTTGATCGATTGTCTCGGGATGAAGCTGCTGTTGGAACCAGCGATCCAAGCCCATCGCCTTCACGGCTTGAAGATCGCCAGGTTTGGGGCCGAAGGTGAAGCGATTGAGGGCGTGGAGGATGCCCTCTTCTGGGCTGAGCTGAGTGGAATGGTAGGGCTGCCGCGGAGTTGGGTGGTTTTTGGCATTTGGGGCGCTCGGTGGCTGGGCGGGCAGCGGGACAGATGTGAAAACCAAGGTCGAGCAGAGCAGTGAAGCAAGGCAAGTGTTCAGCCGGGGGAGTTGGGGCATAGTCTGCAGCTCCGTTTGGGGGGAACCCCGATGCACAGGCTCTCAGTGGTGGGAACCCGGCAAGGGTGGTTTAGTTGCGCCTTGGGGGCTCTGACGTTGGATTGTCGGCGCGATCCACAGCCGACCACGTCAATTTAGACGCGAAAACGGCGTCCGGTCTACATGTCGAATGAGCAACAAGTGCAGACTTCGCTCACCCGAGGGGCCAGTTCGGCTGAGGATGGGTGGGCTGAAGGCGCCATGGAAGAAATCGAAGGACGAGGAGCGGATTCTTCGGCTGACCACGCCCAAGGCTGAAGAGTGCCGGTGGACCCCGTATGCTCCTAATGAGCTGAGATGGCGATGGAGGGGTTTCGCCGCTCCCCGGGCGCGAGGCCATTTTCGGGCTACCTTCCCAGGGTTTCCCCCTAGGCTATTCTCGTTGCCTCCCCCCGGGAGGCAAATCGCTCATCTGGGAGCGCTAGTCGACGAGCGATCAGGTGTGAAAATGACATCTGATCGGGGCACAGAATGACACCCACGTTACATTATGAGAATTGAATTGTCGTGAAGACTTGAGGGGGGACGAAAATAGCAGATCTATTCAGTTCCGGGGCACGACGCTAGCAGCCTTTTTTGCATCGGGCCATGATGGCGGCGTGGAGTCGCTCGCGGAGGCCGGTGGGCAGGTCGTAGATTTCGTGGGAACGATAGATCTCAATGGTTTTGCGGGTCGTGTTTAGGGTGACGACGCAGTGATCGCAGCAGCTCAGGTGCTGTTGCAAATCGGATCGCATCTGAGGCGTGACCGAGTCGTCAATCAGATCGTCGAGTAAGGCGAGGAATTCGGTGCAGGTCATTTCTCAGCCCCCAATTCTTTCGCGGCTGAAGGCTCTTTTGCGGCTGAGGGCTCTTTTGCCGGATGCTGCTTTCGACTCTTGCCCCTGCGGAAGTACCTGCTGAGGCGCTCGCGAAGCTGCAATCTTGCCCTCAGCAGACGAGACTTGACGGCGGGAACACTGAGCCCAAGTGCTTCGGCCGTATCCTCTGTGGACAGACCTTGCACGTCGCGCAATTCGAAGACCACCCTGAAACCGGTGGGCAGTCCTTTGATTGTCTTTTCCAGGATTCGCCCCATCTCGGCCTGTGTATAGTTCTGTTCCGGATCGGGCGCCCAGTCGGCCAGGTCGCGTGGGACGCTGCCCTCCTCGGTTTCGACGTCCTCGTCGATGGAGACCATTTTGCCGGTGCGCCGCTTCCGCAGGCGCATCAGACTTTCGTTGACTGCGATTCGAACCAACCATGTGTAAAACTTTGAGTTCCCCTGGAANNTCGAGCTTCTCGTACGCCTTGAGGAAAGCGTCCTGCATCACGTCTTCAGCGTCTTCGCGGTTCTGCGTAATGTGCTGCGATATGCGAAATATCTGGCGCTCGTACTTGCGGACCAACTCATCGTAGGCCGAGACATCACCGCCGCGGACCCGTTCAACAAGGGCTACGTCAGGATGCGGCTCGAGTTCACCTGCTATGGGTTGGATGGTCGCCATGGGGGTTGGTTGCGGAAATCGTTATGACAGGTTGGAAATCGATTGGTGTTTGGTCGAACCCTGGCTGGCGTTCGTTGCAAGCCCAAGTGGGGTGAAGAATGAACGATCCAGAAAACTCAGTTTACCGGAGCGGGGGGCAGGGAACCAAACCATGCGGTCCGCGGATGGAGCAAATCCATTGACGGCGGTGGTTCTGGCTTGCGTGTGGCCGATGAAATCATCATAGAGTGAAGAGATGAAGGTTGTATTTTCCCCCAAGCTGAATCTCCAAATGCTGGATTGCTCCAAGCCAATGACGATTGCTTCGCGCTGGCTGGCTTGCACCCTAAGCGTCCTGATGGTGCTTACGCCCATCTCCGCTGATGCGGTGCATGGCTCAACCGCTCAAAACGACAACAGCTCAACATCTTCCAGCGGTTCGGCCACTTCCAAGACGGCCAATGGAGGGGCAAGAAAGCCGAAAACCTCGTCGAAGGTCTCAACAGAGGCGCGAAGGAAGTCGCAGGGGAAGGGGACGGCGAGCAGGGCAGCACGGGCGGCACGAACGGCGAGAATTCATCAGGCTTTTGTGGCCTCGACCGAGTTGCGGCCGATGGCCCAGCAGTTGGCAACGCTGCGGACGGCGGCTGCGTATTCCGGGGTGACGAAGTACGCGAAACTGCATACCGGAGACGCGGCTGCCGCGGCGTACCTGGCTTTGGGGCATGCCTATCTGCTTGACAAGCGGTATGGGGACGCCCAAGCAAATCTGCTTGAGGCTCGAAAAGCGGGTGGGGAGTTGGCCGATTACGCAGACTTTCTCGCGGCCGAAGCCAACCATGAGGTAGGGAACAATCAGAGCGCGGAACTTCTGCTGCATGGGTTCACGGAGCGGTATCCCGACAGCATCTTCGACGCCGGTGCGCCGGAACTCGAGGCTAGTGTATTGCTCGAACTCGGGAATGCCTCTGGCGCGGAGCGAGTGCTGCTGGCGGCGCCGGGTTCGGCCGGCAGGACTGGCTATCAACTGGCGCAGGGGATGGTGGCGGAGGCGCTGGGAAGAAAAGAAGAGGCAGTGCAGGACTTCAAAAAACTGCTTCTGGCGCACCCATTGAGTTCCGACGCGACTGCGGCGCGAGCAAAGTTGACTTCGCTTGGGGCTGAGTCCTCGCTGACAGTGGCCGAGTTGCGCGGGCTGGCGGACGCATATTACAACGCCGGCCATTCTCAGGAGGCTGCCGAGCAGTATCGTGCGCTGGCAGAGAAGTTCGGGTTGGATGCTGCAACGCGGAACGGCTTTGCAGTGGCCGAAGCGGCGTGCGAGCTGAAGCTCAAAAGGCTGACCACGGCCCAGGCGGAGGCGCTGGAAGACACGCACGATGAAAACGGGGCGCGGCGGTTGTACCTGCTGATGGAACTTGCCCGCAACAAGAACGATCTGGAAGAGCAGCAGCGGATCGTCACACGGATGGAGACGGAGTTTCCCCACAGCCAGTGGCTGGCGGAAGCGCTGTTCTCAAGCGGAAACATGTATATGCTCCGCCATGACTATGCCCAGGCAGCGACATATTACAGCGATCTTGCCGCACAGTTTCCGGGGAGCAAGAACGCGGCAGCCGCACACTGGCGAGCGGGTTGGCTGAGTTACAGGCAAGGGCTGTATGCGGAAGCGGCTCGGATGTTTGACGAGCAGATCAAGCTTTACCCCACGGCGATCGAGACAGTTTCGGCGCTGTATTGGCGCGGACGCCTCTACGAATCGCTGGACCAGAAGCCGACGCTTGCGGCGGCGAACTATCGGACGATAGTCCGCGCTTACCAGCATTTTTTCTATGCGCAGATGGCGCGACAGAGGCTGGCAGCATTGGGTAATGCGAGTCCTGCGGTTGTTCCTCAGTTGGAACAGTTCCAGGCGCCCCCGGTGCCCGCTCTGGATGAGAGCTTTCCGGCGGAGAGCCCTCACCTGGCGAAGGCGCGGCTGCTGGCGAATGCCGGCATGAATGAGTACGTGGCACAGGAGATTCAAGCCGATCCAGACTCTTCTTCCTGGAGTTCTCTGGCGGAGGCGCAGATCTATGCGTCCTATGGCGAGCCGTATCGTGCGATGCGAGCCCTGAAGCGGGCGTTGCCCTATGCGGCAACGGCTTCAATCACGTCTATTCCGCTGTCCTATTGGCGCATTCTTTTTCCGGAGGTATGGTGGGAGACTATACGGGAGGAGTCTGCCAGGAACGGTCTTGATCCATACCTCGTGGCATCGCTTATCCGGCAAGAGTCGGAGTTCGACCCGACGGTAATCTCGTATGCGAACGCATACGGGCTGATGCAACTTCTGCCTTCGGTAGGACGATCGATGGCGCGGGAAGAAGGGATGGCGCACTTTGAGACCTATCAGTTGCTGGACCCCGCAACGAATATCCGGCTGGGCACGCGGTATCTTCGCCAGATGATGGACAAGTTTGGCGGAGTGCAGGAGTACGCTTTGGCGGCCTACAACGCAGGTGACAGCCGAGTGGTGGATTGGCAGGCCGCGGGACCCTATCATGGGATGGACGAGTTTGTTGAGTCTATTCCGTTTACGCAAACGCGAGAATATGTGGAGAGTATTCTTCGGAACGAGGAAACCTACAGGGCGATTGACGCTTATGCCGCTTCTGGGGCGAAGGGAGACAAGGGAGCCGCAGATTAGGCAAATCGCGCCAAATGCAAAAAGGAATCGGAGTCGATACTCCCCGGCCTCGAATCCATTTGACTCGAAGCCCCCTTACCATCAACACTGATTTCGAACGGAGGTTCTTCACCTCCGAACATGCCATTCGCAGCCTGCTGTTGCAAAAAAACTGAGCTGGCCGGAGTTTGAGGTTTGGCTCGGTTACATCGACCCACCGGAGGGCAGGATGTCAGCCGACTTGCAGTTTCTGGAAGAATGGATTCCCGAAAGAATGGACCCCGGAACGGTTTTCGTCCTTGAAAACCAGGCCAAGCTCGGCCACGCCCAAAACCCCTACGTAGCCGTCATGTCCTGTCCCCGCTGTGGTACATTAGGACTGATTACGCGCCGCCAGCTTTGCGCTGGAGAGACGATGATCTGCGGCGGCGATATCTGCTCAGCCGAGTACCGGCTCGACGGCGAGAATATCTGCTTCCGCCAGACACAATAACGGCCACGGTGTCCGGTTCAGCCGCGCTGGCAGGCCCCTGCGCAGACAGGTGCGGCTCTTGTCTGCCTGCGTTGGAGCTTTGCCCAGCCCGCTGACCCCGCGAACTCGGCGCGGTGCTTCAGGTAACATAATTCCTGTAGCGCGCGTTTCTGAAGCCCGGATGGCGAAACTGGCAGNNCCCCTCTGGGCACCATAAAATCAGCGAGATCACCCTGGGCAGAGCCGGGGATCTCCCGTCTAATTGGCTACGAGTTCGCAGGCTGGTACACATTCTCCGCTGAAATCAAAGCCAACAGGGACAAGGAGTTCCAATGACCCTTATGGCGCTGATGCAGCAAGCCGCAATTTGAGGCCAAAAGCATTCCTCAGGGCCTAAAGGCCACGCCCATTTTGCTGGGCTCATTGCCGGGGAAGAATCCCCGGCCGACCCAACCAGCCGAAATTGTGCGTCAGCGCACTAATGTCGGGCAGATGCAAACGCCCTCGCTTCAAGCGACCCTGTTTTAAGCTAGTATCTCGCCATTCTGCATCCGGCGCGCATCGCATTTTCTTCTCATTGTCATGGATGCCATGAATTCCGCTGCCCCTTGCACGCTGCTCGGTCGCGCTCGCCGATGAGCGGCTTACACAAAAATGAGCACAAGGAAGGCGACGAAGAGACTGAGCTGAATCAATCCTTCGACGGGACTTGTCTCGCCGCCGGTTTCGGAGATGGAACAGATCAGCAGGGAGATAATCAATAGGCCCATTTGGGCCGGAGGCAGCGCCAGGGTGACCTGCTGGTGGGTCAATGCTCCGAAGATCAGCACGGCGGGGATCGTCAGGGCAACGGTGGAGAGCGACGAGCCAAGAACGATGTTGATGACGCGCTGCATCTGATTGTTCACCGCGGCCCGGATGGCGGTCACGCCTTCCGGGCTCAGAATGATGATGGCTGTTACCAGGCCCGCGAGCGCTTTGGGCGCGTGGAAATGCTCGATGGTAACGTCGATCGTGGCCGCGAAGAATTCGGCGAGGATGGAGACCGCGGCGAGCGAGAGAAGCAGGAGGGTTCCGTGGTAGGAAAGGCTGATGTGATGCCGCGCTTCGACTTCCTCCTCGGCTTCCAGCGGCTTCAGAACCGCCGCGTCCTCCGCCGCGATTTCCGCATCCGACAACTTGAGAATGGGCGGCGGCGAGTGGACAAAGAAGTAACTCAGCCGGCCCGATTGCATCCGAAGAAAATAGGCGTACAGCATTAACGACTGGAAGATGAGGAATCCCGTGTAGAGCGCGTGGTGCGGCTGCGTCATCGCATTCGGGAAGATGAGGCCAAGGCCGACCATGATGAAGAGCATCGAGAGGTACGCCTTGGAGCTCTTCATGTTGTAGCGCTGCTCGCCGTACTTGATGCCGCCCATCAAAAGCGCGAGACCAATCACGAGGTTCAGCAGGATCATAAGCGTGGAATAGATGGTGTCGCGCGCCACCTGCGGATTGGCCGTGCCGTGCGTCATGATCGTGATAATCATGACCACTTCGACGGTGATCGCGGCGAGCGTCAGGATCATGGTCCCGTAAGGCTCGCCGAGGCGTTCGGCGAGCTTTTCGGCGTGGCGGGAGATCGCCATCGCGTTCCAGATCACCATTACGAACGAGAAGACCAGAAATACATCGTTCAGGGGGCCGAACGAGCCGGCGTCGCCGATATATGTGGTGTTTTTGACGAAGGAACAAAGCGCGATCGCAAGGACCGCGGCGAACAGGGCTTTCTCCTCCCGCCACACGCGCTTGAGGGGAGTTGCTTGGGCAGATCGCACTTGCTTTACGGGCATAGGCAGTTGGCACCTCGATCTTAACTTAAGGAGGCTGTTCTGGCCTCATGGAAACGGCTTGCTTCTACGCCGGGAGACGAACGAGAATCGCGACGCCCGCCAGAGTGGCCAGATCGATCTCGGCTTCGCACCGCGCCGGCGCCGAGTTGAGCACGAGGCCGCCGCAGATCCAGATCGTGCCCACTTCCGCTTCGAGGTCGGCGTGGCTCAAATCGCAGGAAGGAGCGTCGAGATGAATGCCAAGTTCGGTGCCGCCCGCCGTGTGAAAGAACTGGAGATGAACGTAACCGGCTTCAAGGTCTTCCTGGAGGGTGCGGCGGCGGAGCAGCTTGACGGCGAGCTTTTCCGAGGAGAGGCGATCAAATAGATCGTCGGCAGGCCCCCTTGCGAAGGTCCGCGGAACGGCCTTTGCCTCATCCATATGGCGGCGCAGGCTCAGAGGGCGCATGTCGGTCCAGGCTTCGGCAATGTGGGCAAGGCAGTCCTGCCGGGTGCCGTTTAGGTCGGCATCGCACCATCCGGGCGGGTTCGGAGCATCCGCCGGCCAGACAGAGTACTGCTCTTCGCCGTTGACTACAACTTTCAAATTCGTTGGCGCATCCGGGGAGATCATGGCGATGAGTTTAGCCCAAACGGCGTCGGATTCGCGAAAGTAGATCAATTTCCTGCGCTCCCAGAGGCTTCTCATGGTACGTTTGGAAAAAGCGACAGGAACATCGAATGGCGGGGCCGCGCGACGGCAGCCGGTTTCGGAGTTCCTTCCGCGTTCCCCCAGCAGTAAGCCGTTGACATTGGATTTCGCGCTGTGATACAGCAACAAGTGAGGTTTCCTTATGAGCCAGACAGCAGAGAGCACCGCTACGAAGAAGCACACCGCTAAAGCAGCCGTGGAAGAACTGGACGAGTTGATCGAAGACTCCGAGGAAGAATCCGCGGATAAAATGGACCCGCGCCATGCCCTGCATCATCTCAAACTTGCCGTCGAGGAAGTGATGATCAAACAACTGAATGGGTTGGTGGTCGGCATCTCAACCTTTCTGGAAGAGCGGGAAAAAGCTCACGCCGCTGAAAAGGTCGGCGTGCAGCATACGCTGCGCACTCTGAGCGCCGCACATCGGAAATACCGCACTCATACGCAACATGCGAAATCCGATTTTGTGGATCACATGCTGGCTTACAAAAAGCCCGCGGCGGCCAAGAAGAAAAAGAAGTAGGGTCGGCCCTGCGCTCCTCCACGCTGCCGAATAGAGCGCAGCGTGGAGAGTGGCGTTGTGCGTGGAAAGACTGCGCCTACTTTGCCGACACACCCTGACGGCCGTTCACAGTCTCGTATCTCTCGGAATACTCCTTTAAATAGGCTCGGATGGATTTCCTGCCCACTTCGAGCAGCGCTTCAATCTCTTTCGCGTTGATCTTGAAGTGGATGGGCGAGATGCCTGTGTCGTGGATGGGAGTCATGACCGTGCGCTCCACATTGTCCGACGTCTGAAGCGAGACGGAGACGCCGACAATAATGGATTCCAGCAGTGCCTTGAGATAGGCGTGAAGCTCGCCGTAGACGAGGCCGTCGTCCGGGCGCTCGGCGTTGGCAGGAGGCGCGAGAAAGAGGAATCCGAGCGTCCGCTCATTGGCAAGTTCGCCCTTGCGGCAGAAGTGTGGAGCGTCGAAGAAGCCTATGGGATAGTTGTTCATCATCCCGCCATCGCAGTAAATATTCATGTGGCCGTACTCGGCGGGGAATCTCCAGGCTTTGAAAACCAGGGGCAGGGACGCGGAGGCTCGCACGGCATGGACAATCTTCATGTTGGGCCGGGTGCGGGCTGAAAATTCCCTATAGGTCTGGGTGTTCAGATCGGTCGCGAAGACGTAGAGTTCGCGGCCGTTCTTTTCCAAAAGCTCCTGGAAGGTAAGACCCGGATTCCCGTCTCCCGCAGGAGACTTTGCGACAAGTTCTTCTAACCATTCGAGAAGAGCGTCTCCCGCAAAGATGGCGTACTTGTGAAAGAGCCGGAAGAAATTCGGCTTGTCTTCAAAGGAATGGAAATCTGTTTCATGGAGGATACTGATAATGTCCTCGGGTTCGTATCCGAGGCAGATCAGAGTTGCGAAAATCGCGCCGGAAGAAACGCCGGCGATACGCCGGATTCCGGCGTAGATTCCTTCTTCAGCCAACACCTGCGCGACCCCTGCGTACGCAAGGCCCCAAATGCCGCCGCCGGAGAGAACCAGGTTCTCAAACGGGTATTTCTTCGCTGCTTCTGCCATGAGGAGCCTCCCCCGTTACTTGCTGAATCTCACACACTGCCCTATCGGAACACGCCGCCCAGGCATCGGAAGCCCTTCCGCATCGCGGCATCGCATCCGACTATCGGCCTCCAATGCGAGAAGGCACGGCAACGAAGCGCGGGAAATGCTACCTCGTGCGGATGCGCATGGTGTAGACGCAGAAGTACCACCCGGCAGACCCCTGTGTCAATTCCCTTCCGGCAGCGATCTGCCCGCCCGAAGCTTGCGCAGCGTGGCGGACAAGAGTTGTGATGCGGCATCGATCCTGTTCCGGTAATATGGACAGACCATCTTGCGCTTGACAATCTTGTTCTTGACAATGTTGTTCTTAACAATCAGTCGCCTGTGAGCCTTCCGTGATCGCAAATATCCCCCGTCGCGAGCACATATCGAGCCCGAAGCGCCGCGCCGATTTTACGGCCGACGTCGTCTATCGAGCCCCGCGGCCGACGTTTGGCAGCATACTGAGCCGCATGGCCGTCTGGAGCGGGGCGGCGATCGGTTTTTCCGCTGCCACGTTCGTTGACCGCATCCTGCTTCGCGATTCCATTCGCCGGCGGGCTATACGGCTTCGCAAAATGCTGCAGGGGATGGGTGGGACCGGCGTCAAGATCGGGCAGCAACTGGGCCTGCGCGCCGACATTCTTCCCATCGAGTATTGCGACGAGCTGATGAAGCTGCTGGACCAGGTGCCGCCGTTCCCGTCGGAGCAGGCGGTCGCTATTCTGGAGGGGCAGACGGGCAGGACTCTGGCGGAAATCTTCGAGTCGTTCGACACGGAGGTGATCGGCTCAGGCTCCATTGGGTGCGTGTATCAGGCCTATCTGCCGGATGGCAGAAAAGTCGCGGTCAAGGTGCGGCGGCCGGGCATCGAGATCGAGATGCGATCCGATCTCAAGGTGATCGAGATGCTCGGCAAGCTGGGCGAAGCGCTCAGCTTTATAACGGCAGGCTCTTCGCGCGCTACCATCCGCGAAATTTCATGGATGCTCATCGACGAACTGGACTATCGGCTGGAGGCCATGCAGACGGAGGCCTTTGGGCAGCAGGCGGCGCGGACGGATGTGGTGCGGACTCCGGGCATCGTTCATGAGCTGTGCAGCCGCGAGGTGATCGTGACGGAGTTCATGGATGGGGTTTTCCTGCATGAAATCCTGAATGCGCTCGAAGACGAGAATCCGGCGCGGCTGGAAGAGCTGGCGGAGCTGGGATACGATCCGGTTGCGATCAGCAAGAACCTGGTGCGGATGATGTTCTGGCAGATGTATGAGTGCAGTATCTTTCATGCCGATCCGCATCCGGCGAACATCGTGATTCAGCCGGACAACAGCCTGGCGCTGATCGATTTCGGGGTCTGCGGATCGCTTTCCAAACAGGCGCGCGGCGCCCTGCAGGCGATCCATCGCAAATACAACGACCCGCATGGGATGGCGCTTGCGATTATTGCGACGCAGCAGCCGCTGCCCTATATCGACGTGGACCGATACGCGCAGGAACTCTACTATCTGGTGCGCGACCAGACGCTGGCAATGCGCAGCAAGAGCGGGAATTGGTACGAAAAGAGCGCGGGGGCGCTATGGACGCGGGCCGCGGAGATCAGCCGTGAGTACAAGGTAAGGTTGAATCCGGAGCTGCTGCGCTACATGAGAACGAGCTTTCTCAGCGACGCCATTCTGGCGCGGTTGAATCCCGACCTGAATGCCGGGCATGAATTCCAGATTTGCTATAAGGAGTTCCTGCGCAAGCAGCACAAGAAGCGCGACAGCGGCGTGAAGCGGGATTGGGGAGTGCTGATCGAAGAGGCTCTGCTGCGGATGGGCGAATTCGCGGAATTGCTTGGCCTCGAACTGGAACAGCGGCGTCAGGCCGCGGAGAGGCCGCACTTCCGCTTCGCGCTGCGGGTGGAGAAATCCTCGTTTGCCTTCTCTGAGATTTTGAAGACGGCTCTATGGTCGGGATTCTGGCTTTTGGTGTGGGGCGGGGCGCGAATGGGTCTTGCCAGGCCACTCGGCTATGCGCCTGCCTCTTTCGCTGAAAGCCTGCTCTGGTCACTGAAGAATCCCGGCTATCTGGCGCTTCTCATACTCAGCTTTGCCATCACGCTGCGCAGGGTAACGCAGCGATTCGACGAGCCGGACATGCGGGCGCGGTAACCTCTGCCGCACGATAAGGCTACAACGTCTTCTACGACCGTGGTAACTTGCACCGTCCCAGAAGACGTTGTAGTGTGGAATTCCTGTATTCAAAACCGTCCACAGGTCTTACTGGGGGTCTTTCGCCATGGCGACGGGTATCGAAGTATGGCCGTCTCTGGCCGAATTCTATATCTACGATGAGACCATTTACCGGCTGCTCGCCGGCGATGCCCGCAGGAATGCCGCGTATCGCAATGCCTTCAAAAAAGTGCTGAACGGCAAGACCGTTGTAGAGATCGGGCCGGGGTCGGAGCTGGTGCTTTCCAGGCTCTGTCTCGAAGCCGGCGCGAAGAAAGTCTATGCGATTGAACTGCTGGAAGAGACGTACCTGCAAGCGCGACGGCAGATTGCATCGCTTGGGTTGGAGGATCGTATCGCGCTGATCCATGGCGACGCGCGGCGCGTCGAGTTGCCGGAGAAAGTGGATTATTGCGTCTCGGAGATTGTAGGGCCGATTGGCGGCTCAGAGGGGTCGGCTCGCATCATCGAAGACTGCCGGCGGTTCCTGCACGATCCGGCGAATATGCTGCCGGCGCGCACCTTGACGCGGATTGCCGCGATTGACTTGCCGGAAGCGGTTGTGTCGCACGGCTTCTCCGAGATCGGGATGCATTATGCGAAAAAGACCTTTGAGAAGCTCGGCTATCCGTTCGATATAAGAGTCTGCCTGAGGCATGTCTCGCGGGAGAATCTGCTTACGCCCTCGGCCGTCTTCGAGGACCTCGATTATCGGGCTTCATCCGATCTGGAAGCTCGTCACGAGATTCAATTGGAATTTCAAAGGAATGGCTCGTTTACGGGCTTCATGGTCTGGCTCGAATTATTTGTGGACCGCGAAGAGACGCTGGATACCCTCGAACATCAGGCGAGCTGGCTTCCTGTGTATTTCCCCATATCGCTCCGCGGAGTGGCAGTCGAAGCGGGCGATCGATTCCTCGGGACGGTAACACGCACATTGAGCGCGAATGGATTGAATCCCGATTATGCGGTCGAGGGAATTCTTGAACGTCGTGGCTCGAAGCCGCTGAAGATTGCGTACAGCGCGCCTCACTTCGAAAAGCGATACCGCGGGAATGAATTCTACCGAAAGCTCTTTTCANNAGCGAATGGAGGAGGCGCCGGATCGCGTGGCGCTGGTTCACGGCTGCCTGCCGGGGCCGCGCAGCCAGTGGACGTACAGGGCAATCGACGAGAAGAGCAATCGGCTGGCCCATCTGCTGATCGAGCGTGGAGTGGGCCCCGAGGTCGCGGTGGCTGTCTTCCTCAATCGCTCGCCGGAGTCGGTCATCGCGCTGCTTGCGATATTCAAGGCGGGCGGAGTGTATGTGCCGCTCGATGCTTCCTATCCGCCTGAACACATCCGATTCATTGTCGAGGAAAGCGGGGCGCGGGTCGTTCTGACGGAAGAACGGCTGGCTGCCGAATTCCCGCAGTGCGGCGCGGCATTGCTCTGTGTCGATGGGGAGCCGGTGCGCCGGGCGCAGGCGACGGATTTCCTGCTGGCAAATCCAGCGGGCCTTCCGGCCAGTCTCGATCACCTCGCCATGATCCTCTACACCTCCGGGTCAACCGGCAGGCCAAAGGGAGTGGCGTCGCCCTGGCGGCAACTCATCAACCGCTTCGAGTGGCTGTGGAAGAATTATCCGTTTCAAGAGGGAGAGCGTGTTGGCCAGCGGACTTCGGTGAGCTTCATCCCGTCCGTCTGGGGAATGCTGGGGGCTCTGCTGAAAGGGACGCCGACCGTCATCCTGCCCAATGAGGTGGTACGCGATCCGGCGCGGCTGGTTCAGGTGCTCGCTGAAGAGCGGATTACGCGCATCGATCTGACGCCGTCGATCATGAAAGCGGTGTTGGACGAAGCGCCCGATCTGCCCGCACGCCTTCCGCATCTGAAACTCTGGTTTACAGCGGGCGAAGCGCTCCCTGTGGACCTGTATGAGCGCTTCCGAAAGGCATATCCGGATGCCGCGATCAGCAACGATTACGGATCGACGGAGGTCAGCGGCGTCCTCGCGTTCGATTCACGAATGACGGACAAGGCTGCGGAACGTGTGCCCGCGGGCCGGCCGATTGCAAATTGCAGCGCCTACATTCTCGACGATCGCTTGAAGCCGGTGGAGGCTGGCGAACGCGGCGAGCTTTATATCGGAGGGATGCCGGTATCGCGGGGCTATGTGTCTCATCCGGATTGGACGGCCGAGAAGTTCATTCCCGATCCTTTCAGCGGCTTGCCGGGAGCGCGGCTCTACAGCATGGGCGACCTGGCGAGCCTGCGTCCGGATGGGCTGATCGAGCTGCATGGGCGGCGCGACCATCAGATCAAGATTCGCGGGATGCGGGTTGAGCTTGGCGGGGTTGAGGCTGCGCTTGGAGCGCATCCGGCGGTGCGGGAGTGCGCGGCGGGAGTCCACGCGAAAGCGTCAGGGGAGCAGGAAGTAGTGGCAGTCGCCGCGCTCAGGACGAATAGCTCGTGCTCGCCGGAGGCTCTGCTTGATTTTCTCCGCGCGCGGCTGCCGGAGGCGATGCTGCCTGCGCGGATGATTCTGGTGGAAGCGCTGCCCCGGACCGCGAGCGGCAAAGTTGACCGGACGAAGTTAGCGCCGTCATTCGAGCCGGCGCCTGCGCGTGAGGTGTGGGCGACGCAGGAGGCGGATGGGATGCGGCGCCGCATTCGAGAGCTTGTGGCGGAAGTTCTCGATCGGCCGCAACTTGTCGAGGACGAGGATGAGACGAGCTTTCCGCGGCTGGGAGTCACTTCCGTGACGATTGTGGACCTTGCGCGGAAGATCGGTGCGTGGCTGGGGCGCGAGGTCAGCGTCACGGAACTCTTCGATCACTTCAGCGTGCGAAAGCTGGCGGAGCATCTTGCGGAGAAGCATGGCGCGCCGCTCGCGGAAGCGGCCGCATCGTCTTCTTCGAATGACGTGGATGAAGAACATGCGATTGCCATCGTTGGCTACTCGGGGCGGTTCCCAGGAGCGCATGATTGCGATGAGTTCTGGAGCAATCTGGAGCACGGGTTCGATGCGATTCGCGAAATTCCATCCGACCGCTGGGACGCGAAGCGCTTTTACGATCCGAACCCGGAGGCAGGCGGCTGCACGGTGGGAAAATGGGGCGGATTTCTCGACGACGCCGACCAATTCGATCCGCTGTTCTTCAGCTGCTCCCCGCGGGAGGCGCGCTGGATGGACCCTCAGCAGCGCCTGTTCCTCGAAGAATGCTGGAAAGCGCTCGAAGCTGCCGGTTATCCGGACAGGGAGCTTTCGGGGCGGCCTGTCGGTGTATTCGCAGGGGTGCGGCCGAGCGATTATCTCAGCGAACGGCATGGGCTGAAGGCTCCGTTGGATGCCTTGACCCTGCTGGGGAATGACTCTGCGATTCTGGCTTCCCGTATCTCGCATTTTTTTAATCTGAAAGGGCCGAGTTTGTCCATCGACACATCCTGCTCGTCGTCCCTCACGGCAGTGCATCTGGCCTGTCGGAGTTTGCGCGATGGGGAGTGCGAAATGGCGATTGCGGGCGGAGCCTGCGTGATTACCGCGCCCGATTTCTTTGTCCAGGCGACGAAGGCGGGAATGCTCTCGAAGACGGGCCGGTGCAGGACGTTTGACCGCGACGCCGACGGCTTCGCGCCGGGCGAAGGGGCTGGCGTTGTCATCCTGAAGACGCTGGCGCGCGCGCGCCGCGACGGCGATACGATTCATGGCGTCATTCGCGCCATCGGGATCAATCAGGACGGCAATACAGGCGGCCTCACGGTGCCAAATACGCTCGCGCAATGTGAGCTGGAGAAGGCTGTCTACCGCGAGGCCGGCATCAATCCCGAAACAATCGGCTATGTGGAGGCGCATGGAACCGGCACGCGTCTGGGCGATCCAATCGAGGTCGAAGCGCTGACAAAGGCGTTCGGTGAGTTTACAGATCGGAAGCGGTTCTGCCGGATTGGCTCGGTCAAGGAAAACATCGGCCATCTGGCAGCGGCTTCCGGCGTTGCCGGCCTTATCAAGGTGCTGCTCGCGCTGCGCCACAAGCGGATTCCACCGAATGTTCACGCCAAGAACCCCAATCCGGCGATTGATTTTGAGAACAGCCCGTTTCTGCTCGATGACAGGGCGCAGGATTGGGAGGTTCACGACGGCGTACCCCGGCGCGCGGCTGTAAGCTCCTTTGGGTTCAGCGGAACCAACGCGCACATGGTGGTGGAAGAGTGGCGCGAGGCCGCGAAGACTCCGCCCGCGGCGAAAGCGGCGTATCTGTTCACGCTCTCGGCGAAATCCGAGCGCGCGCTGGAGCGCGGGCGCCGGGATCTTGCGGCCTGGCTGGCAGGGGCTGGCCGGAACGCGCGCCCAGAGGACGTGAGCTACACACTGAACGCCGGTCGCAGCCATTTTCCGCATCGCCTATGGTGGGTGGCTGGCTCCATCGACGAACTGGCGCGGCAGATTGCGAGTTCCGGCGCTGTCTCCGGGCCGCTGGCTGAAACGGGCGCGCGGTATGCCGCCGGGGCGGAGGTCGACTGGAAGCTGCTCCATGATGGCGAGTCGCGGCGGATTGTCGCGCTGCCGACCTATCCGTTCGAGAGGAAGCGGTACTGGCATAAAGAGCGGCCCGCTTCGGAGACGCTGTCGATGTACCGGCCGAGATGGGTTCCGGCTGCGCGCNNGGGACGAAGATTCAGCGCCACTCACCGGCGATGGGCCGGTTTACTTCCTCGATGATTCCGCGGCGGGCCTGTCGCGACTGTTTCGCCTGGTATGGAAGCTGGACGCTGCGCGCCCGGTGGATCTGACCGTCGCCACGCGCGGCATCTTCGAAGATGCGAACCCGAATGCCGAGGCTCTCTTTGGATTTTGCCGGTCGCTGGCGAAGGAGCGCCCGGCGTGGACCATCCGCGGCATCGATATTGCTGAGCCTGGCGATTTTGTCATGGCGCCCGCGGGGTTCGGAGCTGTTCGCGATGGCGTGTACTATCGGCGAATTCTTGAGCCTGTGAGTTTGCCTCCGGCGAACGCATCCGCATTCCGCGAAGGCGGAACGTACCTGATCGCGGGCGGCGCAGGTGGCATCGGATTGTCCCTCGCGCGCTATCTCGCGGAGAAATACCAGGCGCATTCGATTCTTATCGGGCGCAGCGAACTCTCTCCGGAACGCCGACGCGAGATTACGGCTCTTGGGGCGGATTACTTCCAGGCTGACATCGCGGACCTGGGAGAGATTGAAGGCGCGGTTCGGAAGGCTCTGACGCGTACCGGCGTGCTGCATGGCGTATTTCATTCCGCGTTGGAGCTGAACGATGCGCCGATTTCCGGCATGGACGATCGGACCTTTGCCGCGGGGCTGCGCGCGAAGATCGATGGCACGATTGCGCTGCATCGTGCTGTTGCAGGCATTCCTCTTGATTTTTTCGTCTGCTTCTCCTCGGTGCAATCGTTCCTCGGCAACGAAGGGCAGGCTAACTATGCGGCTGCATGCGCTTTTCAGGATGCGTGGGCGCGTGCGGCAAATCGCACCTCGGATTATCCCGTGCAGACAATTAACTGGGGATTCTGGGGTGAGGTTGGAGCCGTGGCGACGGAGGGATTCAGGCGGCTCTGGGCTTCACGGGGAGTTGACTCGATCGGCGTCGAAGAGGGGATGGAGGCTGTCGAGCGCATTCTTGCCTGCCGGTACGACCAAGTTGTCGTGCCGAAGGCGAACGCGGGTTTCCTTGCCGGCATTGGCGCCCTCGGCGAAGGCATTTCGAGCGAGAACGGGATCGATATGTGGGCGGCGAACAGGTTGCATCGCGCCTTTGCGGGCATGGGCGCACTTGCCGCCGCGGGCGAACGGCACGTTACTGCCGGCCTAAAGCAACAACTGGGCGTAGCGCGGAGACATGAGCGGCTCTTCGATGCGATGATCGCCATCCTGACCGACGCTGGCATTGTGGCCGAAGATGCCGGCGAGATTGTGGTGCTGCACGATGTGCCGCGAGCGGATGCGCCCGGCGAGAACGCGCGGGGCCGGCTCGTCGAGGCTTGCATGGACCGCTTCCCGGAGTTGCTGCGCGGCGAGATTGCGGCCACCGAAGTGCTGTTCCCGAATTCGTCCCTCGATCTTGTGGAGAATCTCTATCGAAGTCTGCCCGATGCCGATTCGATCATGAGCGAAGTTGCGCGCATCGCATCCTCTGCCGGTTCGGCGGCTCAGCCTCTTCGCATTCTGGAGATCGGCGCCGGAACAGGAGCCACGAGCGCTGTTGTTTTGAAGGCGCTCGATGCGTCGCCGCTCCATGCGCGCTATGTATACACCGATGTTTCCTCGGCTTTCCTGACACACGGAAAGAGGCGGTTTGCCGCTGCATACCCGTTCCTCGAGTTCTCCCTTCTTGACATCGAAGAGGATGCTGTCGGGCAGGGCCTTGCGCCGGAATCATTCGACATTGTGATCGCCGCGAATGTGCTTCATGCGACGCGCGATATACGGCGAACGCTCGGACAGGTTCGCGGGTTGCTGAGACCGTCCGGGCGGTTGATTCTGCACGAGCAGACGAGGCTTGAACCCTTCCTCACGCTGACGTTTGGATGGCTCGAAGGCTGGTGGCGTTTTGAAGACACGCGGCAGCCGCATGGTCCGCTGCTCAGCGTCGATGACTGGAAGCGCGCACTCGGCGAGGCCGGCTTCGACGCGGTGTCGGCGACTGGCGGCGAGGAGGCCAATCAGCATGTATTGATTGCACAGAACCAGGGAGCGGTGAGACAGAACGCGGCGAGGCACATCTCGCAAGACAGTAGCGGGAAAAACATGGCCCTGGGACGCGCAAGTGAGCGGATAACCGCGGCAATGCGCTCGGTTCTCGAAATCGACACCGCCGATCTCGACCCGGAGAAGCCGTTCGTGGACTATGGGGTTGACTCGATTCTGGCGCTGGCGCTCGTCAATACGATCAATCGCGACCTGAACTGCGGATTAAAGGCGTCGGACCTCTACAGTTGCCCGAGCATTCATGCGCTTGCCCGGAGAATTGAGACGCGGGAAAAGGAACGTGGCGAGGAACGGATTGCGAGCATGACAGCGAAGCCTGCAATCCCCGCGAAGCTTGCAATCTTCGCCAAGCCGGCCATCGCGCCCGTTGAGAGCGACGGACGCATCGCGATCGTCGGCATGTCGGGGCGTTTTCCGGGAGCAGAGAATGTCGTCGCGCTATGGGAGATGCTCGCAGCGGGAAAGTCTGCGATTCGAGAGGTTCCACGCGAGCGCTGGAACGCCGCCGCGTATTACGATGCCGACTACAGAACGCCCGGGAAGACCAACAGCCGATGGGGCGGATTCCTGTCCGAAATTGACAGGTTCGATGCCGCCTTCTTCAATATCCTGCCCGTCGAAGCAGAATGGATGGACCCGCAGCAGCGCCTCTTCCTTGAGGAGGCATGGCGCGCGCTTGAGGATGCGGGCTATCCCGACCGCGCACTGAATGGAAAGAAGGTTGGGGTCTTCGTTGGATGCAAGGAGGGAGATTACAGCCGGCTGTTCCCCGAAGAGCAGAAAAACCCGTATTACTCGGTGGGGAGCAACAGNNCGGTTGCGACGGCATCCGGAAGAGATCGCTCTCGCCGGCGGAGTTGCGGTGATGTGCACGCCGCACACGCATCTGCTGCTGGGCAAGAGCGGGATGCTGTCGCCGGATGGCCGCTGCAAGACGTTTTCGCAGGACGCGGATGGATTTGTGCCCGGCGAGGCTATCGGCGTGGTCGTCTTGAAACCGCTTGCGGCCGCGCTGCGCGATGGCGATCCGATACGCGGCGTCATCCTCGGGATCGAAGCGAACCAGGACGGCAGGACCAACGGCATCACGGCTCCGAATGCTGAGTCGCAGGCGGAGTTGGAGAAAGAAGTCTATGCCGCCGCGGATATTGGCCTTGAGACGATTGGGTATGTGGAGACGCACGGCACCGGAACCAAGCTGGGGGATGCCATCGAGATTGAAGCGCTGAGCGCGGTCTTTGGCGGGGATGGAGCGCCCGCGCTCGGCTCGGTCAAGACGAATATCGGCCATACGCTTGCGGCGGCCGGAATTGCGTCACTGATAAAGGTTCTCACTTGCATGGAACACGGCAAGCTGGTTCCGACATTGAATCTCGCTCGCGTAAGCGATGCGCTGCATCTGGACGGTTCGCGCCTTACGTTCAATACTGAGCTTCGAGACTGGCTGGAGCGGTCCGGCAATCCGCGGCGCGCGGCGGTGAGTTCGTTTGGATTCAGCGGGACGAACGTGCATATGGTGGTCGAAGAGGCGCCGTTGCGCGAGGCTGCGCGGCGCAGTCAGCCGGCGTGGCTCATTCCGCTGTCTGCAAAGACACCCGCGGCGCTGGAACGCCGCATCGACGATCTGCTGCGATGGGCGAAGAGCGCATCCTTCGAGCTTTCTGATATTGCGTATACGCTGCTTCGCGGGCGGAGCCATTTCGCCATTCGTGCGGCGATGGTGGCGCGGGATAAGGCGGAGTTCCTCGCACAGCTTGAATCCATTCGCAACAAGCCGGTTCCGGACAGTGTTTTCTATCGGTGCGAACCTGCGGCCGAGCAACCCGCTTTGAAGCAGTGGGGCGCGAGCGCCCTCGAAGAGATACGGGATGGATCGCTCGACGCGGAGGTTTACCGCGAACGGCTGCTGGCAATGGCCGATCTGTTCGCGAAGGGTTACGGCCTCGACTGGGATCGGCTGCTTCCCGATGGCGGCCGCCGCATCTCGCTGCCGACATATCCCTTCGAAGGCGAGCGGTACTGGGTCTCCGGCGCTCCGACGGCGAAGGCGGACCGGCGGGTGCTTCAAGTACTGGCGCAGAACTGGCGCACTTGCCCGGCCATGCCGCAAGAGGCAGCGGATCGCGGAACGGTAGTGGTGCTTGCCGCAGCCGNNGGAAAGCCGTGGAAACAGCCTGAAGCTGCTGAAGGTTTGCCGCGGACTCGCGGCGCATCGCAGCGATGAGGCCGGAAATGAGGCCGAACTGGAAGGCATACGGCTGGCGGGTCTGTACCGGATGCTGGGCGCGGAGTATCGGCATGTCGATTCCCGTGTGCTCGATACCGATGCGGCGCTGGATGAGCAGTTGAAGACGCAGATTCTTGCGGAATGGAGCAGCGCGGCTCCTTCGCTTGGCTGGTGCTGTTATCGCGACGGAGAGAGATTGGAGCCGGAGTTTGTCCCGGCCGCCGCGAACCCGGCACAGCAGCCGTATTCTCAGGATGACGTCGTGGTGATTACGGGCGGGACGCGCGGCGTTGGCGCGACCATGGCAGAGCACATGGCGGCGAAGGGCGTTCGCAAGCTGGCAATCATGGGCCGCGAGCCGCTGCCGGATCGCGCATGCTGGGATGAGCTTGCGCCTGAGACCGATGCCGGGCGCAAGATCGCTCGCCTGCGGGCGCTGGAAGCGCAGGGCGTTCAGGTGGAGATATACACCGGCCCGCTGAATGATCGTCTTGCGTTGGAGGCCTTTCACCAGCGCATCCGCCGCGAGTTGGGGCCGATTACAGGCCTGCTCCATTGCGCCGGGCTTGCTCGCACCGATCATCCGGCATTTATCCGGAAGACTCTGGACGACCTTCGCGCTGTCTGCGAGCCAAAGATAGACGGACTGCTGTGTCTCGACGAAGTGTTCGGCGATGAGCCACTGCGATTCTTTGTGCTGTTCTCGTCCGTGGCTGCTGCGCTGCCGTCGCTTGGCGCGGGCCAGTCCGATTACGCAATGGCGAACGAATGGATGGATGACTTCGCGCGGCACAGATTTCAGCAGGGGAAGCGGCACTACCGCTCGATGCAGTGGCCGAACTGGGAGGCGCTGGGCATGGGAGACACGACCAGCGCGGCCTACGATGCAACCGGACTGCTGTCGCATACGCCAGAGGAAGGCCTGCGACTCTTTGAGCAGGCGCTGGCGGTTGATTGCGCGGTAACGCTGCCGTGCGTGAGCACGGGCGAACTGCGGTTTGAGGTTTCGCCTGCGGCTGCGCCTGCTCGCAGAGTGCCGCAGGCGCATGATACCCGCCAGCCTCGGCAGCAGGCAGCGAACAGCACGATGGATTGGCTGAGCGAACTCTTTGCGCGCGAATTGAAGCTGGGTAGCAGCCGGCTTGATCCCCGAGCCGGATTTGCCGATCAGGGAATCGATTCAATCCTGATGGCGGAACTGGTCAGGAGTATAGAACGCGCGCTCGGCGTCTCGCTGCCGCCTTCGCTGTTGTTTGAGCACACAACGGTGGCGGCGCTCCATGACTATCTCGCGCGCGATTTTCCCGAAGCAATAAAGGCGCGCGGCGGGGCGGATGAGGCAGTCGCGGCTACCGTCGTTCAGCCGGAGTATCCGCGGCCCTATTCTTCACGCCCGGATTCTTTATCTGCTGACATTGCCGTCATCGGACTCTCCTGCCGCTTCCCTGGAGCACCCGATGCGACTGCCTTCTGGAACCTCTTGCGGCGCGGCGAAAGCGCGATCGGAAGAACTCCGGAAGAGCGATGGGCCGAGGTTGGCCGGGAGTGGTTCGGCGGATTTGTGGAGGGCATTGACGAGTTCGATCCGGAGTTCTTCCGGCTTTCGGAAGAAGATGCCGCGATCATGGACCCCCAGGCGCGGCTCATCCTCGAAGAAAGCGCGCGAACGCTCTATGACGCGGGGTACGGCGAACACGGGCTCGATGGACGGCGCGTCGGCGTGTACATAGGCGCACGCGCATCGGCGGCGCGCGATGAGAATATTTTGCGGGCAGCGAACCCTATCCTCGGGCTCGGGCAAAATTACATTGCCGCGAACATCTCTCGCTGCTTCAACTTTGCCGGGCCGAGCCTCGTTGTCGATACTGCCTGCTCTTCCGCGCTGGTGGGAATGCACTTGGCGGTGCGCGCGCTCCAGAACGGCGAGATTGACTATGCGCTGGTCGGCGGCGTCAGCCTGCTGCTCGACGATACGGCGCATCGCCTGTTTGCATCCCGCAGGCTGCTGCGTCCGGATGGCGTGTTCCATCTCTTCGACCGGCGTGCGGATGGGGTTGTGCTTGGCGAAGGCGCGGGCGCTGTGCTGCTGAAGCCGCTCGATGCCGCGCTGCGGGACGGGGATTGCATTGAGGGGGTCATCAAGGGCATCGCGGTGAATAATAATGGACGGACGGCGGGGCCGAATGCGCCGAGTTTTCAGGCGCAGAAGGATGTGATCGCGGCAGCTCTCCGAGAGAGCGGAAAGCGCGCGGACGAGATTGCGGAGATCGAGGCCAGCGGCAGCGGCTCCATGGTGAATGACCTGCTGGAGCTGAAATCGCTCGCGGCTGTGCTCGGTGGAAAGCGCGCGACTTGTTATCTGGGCAGCGTGAAGACGAATGTGGGGCACCTCCTCTCGGCTGCTGGAGCGGCTTCGTTCCTCAAGGCGGTGTTGAGCGTACGCCACGGAGAACACACGCCGCATCTTTCGGCAGAGCAGTTGCCGCTGTATTTCGACTTTAAGCAGGCGGGATTTGAGATCGGCCGAAAACTGCGGCCGTGGGCCGGTCCCGGCAGCCGCACTGCGTGCGTCACTTCTTTCCCCGACGGTGGGACGAACTGCTGCGTTGTGATTGAGTACCCGGAAGCGATTCCGGCAGCACGGCGCGAAGCCATCCCCGGCCCGTTCTTCCGCAAGCGGAAACTGATCGAGAGACGCATCGGAGAAGCGCTTGAGGCCGAGGCTGCGATTCGAGCAGTTCGGGCTGCTGTTCCCGAGCCGGTCTTCGCCGTGGCGAATGGCAAAGGCGAAGATTTTTGGGGGTTGACGGAATGAATCTCCGGCTTACTGCCCAAAATCCGCTCCTGAACCACCACCGCGTGCGCGGCGAGCGCGTGCTGCCCGGAGTCGCGTATATCGATCTGATCTTTCGAGCCGCTGAAAAGGCCGGGATCGACTTCCGCGCGACGGAACTCCGCAATCTTGCCCTGTTCCTCCCGTGCACGGTAGGCGATGGCGAAGCGCTGGATTTGCGCGTGGAGATTGAGCCGCTGGACGGCTTCTCGCGGATCGCGATTTCAAGTGGATCGACGCAGTATGCCTCGGCGGAACTGCACGCCGTCGCGCCTGAAGCATTTTCGGATAGACTTCCCTTCCCTGCCCCTGGCGGAGCCGTTCTCGAGAGTGCGTATTCGCTTTGCCGGCGGGCTGGGCTGGCGCACGACGGATTCATGAAAGCCGAGGGCGAAATTCTGGAAGATGCGGAGGGAATCAGGATGTCGCTGCGCCTCGGAGTTGAGGCTGCGGCAGCCGGCAACCGCTTCCTCTTTCATCCGGTATTGCTCGATGCCGCCGTGCTCGGTACTGCAGGGCTGATGGCGGAGGCAATGCCGACCGATCCGAATGAACTGGCGCTGCCTGTGATCTATGGGGCGTTCCGGGCGAGCGAATTGCTGCGGAATGATTGCTATGCCACGTGCCGGCGCGAAGCGATGCGCGCCGGCAGCCAGATGGTGTCCAGCGATATTGAGTTCTTCAATCGGGATGGGAGAAAGATCGCGGAGTTGCGCGGCGTCGTGCACAAAAGGAAAGGTCAGGCGCAACAAGTGGCCGCGAAAGCAATCGCAGTCGAACCGTACCTGCTTGAAATCTTCGCGCGCAAACTATGCGTTTCGGCATCCCGCGTCGACGTTCATACTGGCTTCTACGAGTTGGGAATGACCTCGGCACAGATGCTTGAAATTGTCGCGGAACTGGGCCGCATAGGGCATACGGCAATCGAGCCTACGCTGCTCTTCGAGCACACCACGATTGCGGCATTACAGGCTTACTTGTCCGCCCGTTTTGCTCAGATGCCGCCTGCGGTGGAAGCTGCTCCCGAGTTCTCGCGTACCGCAAGCAATGCGGGACCGGAACCCATCGCTGTGATCGGCCTGAGCGGCCGCTATCCCATGGCGAACTCCGTCGCCGAGCTGTGGCAAAACCTTGTCGCAGGCAGGGATTGCATTACGGAGATCCCGCCCCAACGATGGGATCGGAAACGGCTGGATGGTATTGCTTCTCCTACCGGAAAACCGCTGTCGCGGTGGGGCGGATTCGTTGACGACGCCGACTGTTTCGATGCGCGATTCTTCCGCATCTCGCCTCGGGAAGCGGAGTTGATGGACCCCCAGGAGCGGCTCTTTCTGCAAGCTGTCTGGGAAGCGATAGAGGATGCCGGGTACAGGCCGGACACGCTGGCGGCTCCGCGTGGACCGGAGCGCAGGAACAGGATCGGCGTCTTCGCCGGGCTGATGCACAACGACTATCAGGGATTGGCCTCGGTCGAGAACTCGAAGGGCAACCCCACGCCTGTCGTCGAGAGCTATGCGACGGTAGTAAACCGCGTGGCCTATGTCTTCAATTTCCATGGGCCGAACCTGGCCGTTGATACCGCGTGCTCGTCCTCTTTGACTGCGCTGCACCTTGCGGTCGAGAGCCTTCGCAGCGGATCGAGTGAAGTTGCGCTCGCCGGCGGCGTCAACCTCTCCTTCAATCCGGATAAGTACATTACCTACGGCCTCGCGAATATGCACTCCACGGATGGCCGATGCCGCACATTCGGAGAGGGCGGCGACGGCTATGTTTCAGGCGAGGGAGTTGGAGTGGCGGTGCTCAAGCCGCTCTCGAAAGCGAGGCGGGATGGGGATCGCATTTACGCGGTCATCAAGGCGACTGAGATCAACCATGGCGGGCGTGCCAGCGGAATCACTGTGCCGAATCCCACAGCTCATGCCGACCTGATTTCCTCGTGTCTCGAAAAAGCGGGAACACCGGCGCGCTCAATAGGCTGCATCGAGGCGCATGGGACGGGAACTTCGCTCGGCGATCCAATCGAGTTTGCAGGATTGCTGAAGGCGTTTCGCGCATCGACCGCCGACGCCGGCTTCTGCGCCATCGGTTCCATCAAATCGAATATCGGTCACGCGGAGGCGGCGGCTGGAATCGCCGGATTCACGAAGCTGGTTCTTGAGCTTTACCATCGCAAGCTGGTTCCGTCGCTTCACTCCGCCACGCTGAATTCGCATATTGATTTTGAGCACTCGCCGTTTTTCGTTCCGCACCAGGCCGTGGATTGGCATCATGAAGGCGATAGCCCGCGGCGCGCCGGCATCAGCTCGTTTGGAGCGGGCGGGTCGAACGCGCACGTCACGCTCGAAGAGTGGCCCGAGCGGATTGAGTCATCGCCGCACGCCCGCATCCCGGTCCTGATCGTAGTCTCGGCAAAATCCGAAGACCGCCTGCGGAAGGCGGTCGAGAACCTCGGCGAGTATCTCGAACGCAATGGCGAAAACGTCGATCTGGAGCGGGTTGCACGCACGCTTCAGGCAGGCCGTGTTCCGATGGAGCATCGGCTGGCCGTAGTGGCTGTGGACCGGGCAGCGCTGCTGGATAATCTTGCGGCGTGGCTGAACGGGAAGGCGGCTCCCGTGTGGTCCGCATGCATAACAGCGAATGGGTTTGCCGAGCCTGCGGCATCGGAGCGTCTCGAAGACTGGGCAGAGGCGTGGGTGCGCGGCTGGGAGCCGAACTGGAACCTGCTCTATCGCGGGCGAAAACCGCAGCCGGTCAGTCTTCCGCATTACCCGTTCACAAGAACACGCTATTGGATCGAGCAGCGAGAGGCAGCGCCGATTGTGCTTCATCCGATGTTGCATGAGGATGCTTCGGGGAAGGGGAAAACGCGCTTCCACTCCAGGCTTGAGCCCAGTGCGTTTTACGCCGATGGTCACAACGTGGATGGCCATGTCATCGTACCGGGTGCGGCATATCTGGAGATGGCGCGCGCCGCAGGCACGATTGTTCTTGGCAAGCCCGTGCTCGGTCTGCGCAATGCGGTGTGGTTGCGCCCACTGGATTTGTCGAACGGCGCCCGCACGGTCGAGCTTCGCGTGAAGGCTGGGCAGGGCTCCGATTCTGTCGAGGTTGGTGACAGCGACGGCGCGCGAATCTTCGAGTGCGGCCTGCCGACGGCTGCGTCTTCCGAAGCTCCGTCTCTCGACCTCTCGGCAATTCGCGCTCGCTGCTCCGCAGGCATGAATGCTGAGTCTTTCTATGCGCGCTTCGCCAACCGGGGCATTCGCTATGGGCAGGCCTTTCGTCCTGTTCAATCGCTGATCTATGGCAATGGCGAATGCCTGGCGGAGCTCACAGTGCCGGAAATCAGTGGAGTGGAGTGGCATCCGGGCCTGCTCGACGGCGCATTCCAGACGATGCTTGGATTGCTGCTTGAACAATCGGATGATCGGGAGACGCTGGTCCCGTTCGGGCTGCGAGAGCTTGTGTATCGCCGGGCGCCTCACGGCACCGTCTTCGCGTATGCCCGGTCGCTGCAAACACTCAGTTGCGACATCACGGTGGTGGATTCCAACGGGCGCGTTTGCCTGGAACTTCGCGGATATCAGATTCGGCCGATTCAGAAAACTGCCGCGTCGAACGGGCTGTTCTTCGGGAGCATGGAGTGGCAAGCGGCCGCGCTGCCGCATGGGGCCGTAAATCGCCAGTCCGGGAATCGCGAGGTGAATCACCAGTCCGAGAGCCTGGTCTTCGTCGCGGACGCCGCAGTTGCGAAGAGCTTGTCGGCGGCCGTGGCGAGAGTTGAATTTCGTGTGCTCCCCGCAACGACAGGCAGCATTGCAGAGCACGCCGAAGCCTGTTTTCAGGCGGTCTTCGCCGCGCTGCGCGAACGTCTCTCGGAAGAGAGGCGCATCGCGGTGCTTGCGCCGGAGGCTGTCGCGGAAGCTGTGACGGGTTCGCTTGCGGCACTGCTCAGAACCGCGCGCCAGGAGCATCCGCGCATTTCGGGATCGGTCATTCGATACCCTTCGGACCTGACGCACAGCCGCCTTGCGGAGATTCTGCGCACGGAGCTGCGCGAGCCCGCAGCCGGGGAAATCCGGTACACAGTTGCGGGCATTCGCGAGGAGCGACGTGTACGCGAGCTTCCGCAGCCCGAGCGCACCAGCTTCCGTGAGCGAGGCGTGTACTGGATTACCGGCGGATGGGGCGGGTTGGGCCGCATCTTCGCCCTGCACCTTGCGAAGAATTACAACGCAACCGTTATTCTGAGCGGTCGCAATGACAGCGCTGAAAGGAAGAAGCAGGAGGCGGAATGGCAGTCTGCGGGCCTGCATATCTACAGCATCGCGGCAGATGTGTCCGTTCGCGCGGAAGTGGAATCCGCCTACTCGCGCATCCGCCGGCAATTCGGCGAGTTCGATGGTGTGTTGCACAATGCGGGCGTGATTGAAGATCGATACCTCGCGCAGAAAACTCCCGATGAAGTGCACCGGGTCTTTGCGGCAAAGGCCCACGGCGCTGTGTGGCTGGATGAGGTCATCGGAGACGCGGCGCTCGATTGGATGATCTACGCGTCATCGGGCGCGGCTGTACTCGGCAATGCCGGACAGGCCGATTATGCCGCTGCGAATGCCTTTCTTGACCGCTTGACGGACGATCGCAATCGACGCGCCAGTGCGGGAGAGCGTCACGGCCGGGCGGTTTCGATCTGCTGGCCGCTGTGGTCGGAGGGCGGCATGAGCGTCGACCCGCAGACAGCCGAACGCCTGCGGCGAGCCACCGGCATGATTCCGCTTGAGACCTGGCAGGGGTTGGAGTGTCTGGAGCGGGCGATTGCCGCGGGTGTCGGTCAGGTCATTGTCGCCGCCGGAGAGATGAATCGCCTGCGCGCAACATTCCTGCCGCGCGCAGTCGAGACCGAGCCGGCAACTGTCCATGTTGTGCAAACCGATCTCCGATCCGCGGTCGAACGCAGGGTCATCGAGTGGACCAGCCGCATCCTCAAAGTGCCTCCGGCTGAGGTTGAGCTCGGAGCGCCGCTCGACGAGCATGGTTTCGACTCGATCATGCTCGCGGAGCTGACCAACTGCATCAACGATGGTTACAACCTGAATTGGACCCCGGCTATCTTCTTCGAAACTCCATCGCTGGCCGTCTTGGTGGATCGCGTTGCCGCCGACGTTCCGGAGCTCGATCTTCCGGCGGTGGTTGTTGAGCCGGAAGCTCCCGCGTCCGCGCCTGAACCTCCTGATGCAATCGCAGTCGTCGGCATGGCCGCGCGCCTACCCGGCAGTCCGCGACTCGATAAGTTCTGGGAGCATCTGCGGAATGGCGACGACTGCATTCGCGAAATTCCAGCCGAGCGCTGGGACTGGAGAGCCGAGTCGGATCCGGACCGGACGCCGGTTCGCTGGGGCGGATTTATCGAAGACGTGGACGCATTCGACCCGCTCTTTTTCGGGATTTCGCCGCGTGAGGCCGAGCGAATGGATCCCCAGCAGCGCGTCTTCCTTGAGACCGTATGGGCCGCTATCGAAGACGCCGGATATAACCCGAAATCGCTCGCCGGATCGAATACCGGACTGTTTGTCGGCGTTTCTTCTTACGACTACAACGACCTGCTGAACCGCCATGGCGTGAGTGTGGAAGGCCAGACTCCGGCAGGCGTGGCGCACTCGATCCTCGCCAACCGCGTCTCTTATCTGCTCGACCTGCACGGCCCGAGCGAGCCGGTCGATACAGCGTGTTCCAGTTCTCTGGTCGCGCTGCATCGTGCGGTGCGGAGCCTCGAAGCGGGCGACTGCGATCAGGCAATTGCGGGGGGCGTCAACCTACTGCTGAGCCCGACTGGCTTCGTCGCGTTCGAGAAGGCCGGGATGCTCAGCCCGGATGGCCGCTGCAAGACCTTCGGCAAGGGAGCCAACGGCTATGTGCGCGGCGAAGGCGTAGGCGCCCTGCTGTTGAAGCCGCTGCGCAAGGCGCTGGCGGACGGCGACTCCATCTACGGCCTGATACGCGCGACGGCGGAAAACCACGGCGGACGGGCGCATTCTCTAACCTCGCCAAACGGGTTGGCTCAGGAAGAGCTGATTAAGACGGCGTATCGGCGCGCGGGGATTCCGGCGGAGTGCGTCGGGTACATCGAGGCACATGGGACAGGAACGGAATTAGGCGATCCGGTAGAAATCAACGCGCTGAAGCGAGCGTTCCGGGCGTTGTATGAAGAGTCAGACCGCGCACCGGCCGAGGCGACATGCGGTCTTGGCTCGGTGAAGACGAATGTGGGACACCTTGAAGCTGCGGCTGGAATTGCCGGTGTCATTAAAGTGCTATTGGCCATGAAGCACAGGCAACTGCCTGCGAGTCTCCACTGCGAGGAGTTAAACCCCTACATCGATCTTG